>CBDUBO010000056.1:0-9421 GCA_965365405.1 uncultured Rhodothermales bacterium
TCGGCCACGGCGATGAGCTTTTCGCTGTACGGCTCGCTCATGTCCGGAAAGCGCGGCCCCCAGGCGTCGTGGTTGGGGCCGATGAGTGGGTTGTCGCCCTGGAGGTTGATGTGGTCGGTGAGCAGCATCAGGTCGCCCCGGCGGAAGAGCGGGTTCATACCGCCGGCCGCGTTGGAGATGAGCAGCGTTTTGACGCCGAGGGCGGCCAGCACGCGCACGGGAAACGTGACCTGTTGCGCCGAATACCCTTCGTAGAGATGAAAGCGCCCCTGCATGGCCACCACGTCCACGCCACCGAGCGTGCCGAACAAAAGCTGTCCGGTGTGCGACTCGACCGTCGAGAGCGGGAAGCCGGGGATGGTTTCGTACGGAACGGTCTGAGCCACACTCATCTCGCGGGCGAGTGCACCCAGGCCGGTGCCGAGGATGAGGCCGATGGCCGGGCGCGACGGTGCGCGATCTGCGAGGTGGGCGACGGCGGCTTCCACCTGGGCAACGTAGGCGGAGACGGGCTGCTGAAGGGGCGTCATGCGTAGAAGTAGCTTTGGGCCGGAAGGGGCCGTCAAGTTACGCTGTGGGTCCGTTCGGGAGCCCGCCTCACGAGGCCTTCACCTGACTGCGCTTGCGCGCCTTGCCCCCCTCGCCCGCATCGGCACGCACGAGCCGGTCGTACTCGTCGTACGAGACGAGCACGGCGAGCGGCTCGTTGTTTTTCTGGATGAGGACCCCGCTGCCGCTGGTGCAGGCGTGCTCGACGAGTTCACGCGTCTTCGAGCGCAGTTCGGTGATGGTGGCGATGGTTTCGATGCCGCGGGTGCTGTACATGGACGCAGGAAGTTGGGCTCGCACAATGGGCGAAGATAGCGTGGGGGACGTGGGGAAAGCGGAAGCGCAATTGGCGCATGGGATTGGGGAAATGGTCGATGGGAAACGGCTAATGGGCAATGGTCAACGGAAGAGACCATTACCTCCTTTCCCTGGGTCCCCACTGACCATTTCCCCAATCCCCACGTCCCCAGCCCCCTCCCCGACCCTATCTTCCCCTGCCTTTCACATTCCACCTCCTATGCAGCCCCTGTACCGTGCCCTGCTGGCCGGGTTGGTAGCCCTTGCCGCCACCAGCCCAGTGGCCGCCCAGACCCGCCCCGACGCTGAAGTACCGCGTGTGACGCGCACCTTCGCCATCGAAAACGCCCGCATCGTGCAGGCGCCTGGCCGCGAAATCGCGCGCGGCACCGTCGTCGTGCGCGACGGGCGCATCCTCGCCGTCGGCACCGACGTGCGCGTGCCCTTCGATGCCGAGCGCATTGCGGGCGACTCGCTCGTCGTCTATGCCGGCTTCATCGACGCGCTCGGCCACGCGGGCATTGCCAAGCCCAAGCGCGAAACCAACCTGCCGCGCGTCGAGAACCCGGACAACCCGCCCGACGAGCGCGCCGGTCGGCAGCCCCACCGCGAGGCCGCCGCACTCCTCAAGACCGACGACAGCAGCATCGACGCGCTGCGCAAGGCAGGCTTCACCCTGGCCCACACCGTGCCCCACGATGGCTTCCTGCCCGGCCAGGGCGCGCTGGTCTTCCTGTCCGACCGGGACGATGCCCGCCAGCTCGTGCTGCGCAACGAAACGTCGCTTTTCGCCACGTGGGAAGGGGCGCGGGGCGCTTACCCGGCTACCCCCATGGCCATCATGGCGTCGTGGCGCAACCTGTACCGCGAGGCGCAGCGGCGCGGCGCGGTGGAGACGGCGTACGCACGCGGCCCTGCCGGACGCGAGCGCGCCCCCTTCGACCCCGTCCACCAGGCCTTCCAGCCCGTCATCGCGGGCAGCCAACCGGTGTTTTTCTACACCGACGAGGCGCTCGACGCGCACCGCGCGCTGCAACTGAGCAAAGAGCTGGGCTTCAAGGTGGTGCTGGCCGGGCTGGCGCAGGCGCATGAGATGACCGACCGCCTCCAGGCGGCCAAAGTGCCGCTCGTGCTGACGCTCGCCCTGCCCGATCCGCCCAAGGGCGCCGCCCGGCGCGACACCAGCGCCGCCCGCGCCGACTCGACCGCGGCGGCCAAGCCCGACTCGGCACACGTCGTCACGCCGGACGAGTCGTTTTTCGTCTCCGACCTGCGCACGACGTCGTACGAAGACCTCGACCGCGAGAAGAAGAACCTCACGGCGCGCAGCGCGCAGGTGCTCCAGCGCTACGAAGGCACGGCCGCGCGCCTGCACGAGGCCGGGCTGGCGTTTGCCTTCTCGACTGCTGAGGCCAAACCCGCCGACGTGCACAAGAACCTGCGCCGCATGATCGCGCAGGGCTTGCCCGAAAGCACCGCCCTCGCCGCCCTCACGACGAATGCCGCCGACATCCTCGGTATCAGCCGCGACTTCGGCACCGTGGAGGCGGGCAAGGTGGCCAACCTCGTCGTCACCAGCCGGCCCATTTTCGACGAGAAGGCGCAGGTGCGCATGGTGGTCGTGGACGGCGAGCGCTATGCCTACGAGGCTAAGGCCGCGCCCAAACGCAACGGCGCGAATGGCAGCAGCACCGCAGCGGGGGCCGTAGGCACGTGGAGCGTCGAGTTGCCCTCGCCGGAGGGCGGCACGATGGAAGGCACGCTTACCATCACCGGCACGCCCGGCGCGCTCGGCGGCACGCTCGCGGTGCCGGCCATGCCCGCCCCGGCCACGCTCGAAGACGTGACGCTCGACGGCGACACGCTTTCGTTCTCGTTCAACGCGCCCGGCTTTGGCCGCATCTCCGTCATGGCCACGCTCAGCGGCGACCAATTCAGCGGCACGATGGACGTGCCCGGTGCCGGCAGCCTGCCCATCAGTGGCACCCGCACGCCAGGCCGCTGATTCGCCTGTCCGTTTTCTCTTTAGCAATAGCCTCTTTCCATGCAACGCCTCTTCTCCTTTCTCGTCGCCTGCCTGCTCGCCCCGGCAGTGCTGGCACAACCCGCGGGTAGCGTCCTCATCCGCAACGCCACCGTCCTGACGGTGACGCGGGGCACGCTCGAAAACACCGACGTGCTGGTGCAGAATGGCAAAATCGCCCGCGTGGGCAAGGGCCTTTCCGCGCCGCGCGGCGCGGAAACGGTGGACGCAACGGGCCTCTACCTCATGCCCGGCATCATCGACGCGCACTCGCACATCGCTACCTCCTCCGTCAACGAGGCGACGAGCCCCGTCACCGCAGAGGTCAAGATCGGCGACGTGCTCGACCCCTACGACCTGGGGATCTACCGCTCGCTCGCGGGCGGCGTCACCCTCTCGCACATCCTGCACGGCTCCGCCAACGCCATCGGCGGCGAGAGCGAGACGATCAAGCACCGCTGGGGCGAGCGCGACCCCGAAGCGCTCAAGATGGACGGCGCGCCGCGCACCATCAAGTTCGCCCTGGGCGAGAACCCAACGCGCGTGCACGGGCGCGGCTACGGCATCCAGCCCGCCACGCGCATGGGCGTCGAGCAGGTGATCCGGGCGGCGTTTGCCGAAGCGCGCCTTTACAGCGAAGCCAAGGAGCGGGCTCGCCGCGACCAGAACGTCACCCCGCCCGCCTACAGCCTGCGCATGGAGACGCTCTCGGACGTGCTCCGCGGCGACGTGATGATCCACTGCCACAGCTACCGCGCCGACGAGATCCTGATGCTCATGCGCGTGCTCAAGGACTTCGGCGTGGAGCGCGTCGTGTTCCAGCACGTCAACGAGGGCTTCAAGGTGGCGCCCGAGCTGGCGGCCTTTGGCGCGATGGCGTCCGTCTTTGCCGACTGGTGGGCCTACAAGTTCGAGGTGTACTACTCGACGGCCTACAACGCCGCCATCCTGACGCGCAACGGCGTCGTGACGAGCATCAACTCGGACTCGCCCGAACTCAACCGCCACCTCTACCACGAGGCGGCCAAGACGCAGCGCTACGGCGGCCTGACGGACGACGAAGCGCTTGCACTCATCACCATCAACCCGGCGCGGCAGCTGGGCGTCGAAGGGCGCGTGGGCTCCATCGAAGAGGGCAAGGACGCCGACCTGGTGCTGTTCAAAAACCACCCGCTCTCCATCTACGCCGTGCCCCAGAAAACGTGGGTGGACGGCGTCGTCCGCTTCGACATCGCCCGCGATGGGGACGACCAGCGCCTGATCGTGGACCCGGCGGAGCAGTACGACACCGTGACGATCTCGGCTGCCCACGACCACGAGCGCTGCCTTCAGGGCACCAGCCTGATGGAATTCCTGACCGAGTCGCGCTGACCCTCCGGTTCGCACCCCGCCCACGCGGGCGCGTTCAGCCCCAACCTTTCGAGCCATGAATCTGCTCTTTTCCCTTCTCTTCGCCGCCGCTACGCTCGGCACGCCTCCCGCCGATGGGATGCCGCACGGGCGGCGCGGCGTGTTCGCCCTCACCAACGCCCGCGTCGTCACCGTCACCGGCGGCACACTTGAACGCGGCACCGTCGTCATTCGCGGCGGCACCATCGAAGCCGTCGGCGCGGCTGTCGCCGTGCCCGCTGATGCCGAGGTGATCGACTGCACCGGCCTGACCGTTTACCCCGGCCTCATCGACAGCGGATCGGGGCTGGGGCTGACCGAAGTCGGCTCGCTCTCCGAAACCCGCGATGGCGACGACATCGGCGAGATCATCCCCCACTTCCGCGCCCTCACCGCCGTCAACCCCAATTCGGTCGCCATCCCCGTCACCCGCGTCGAGGGCGTGACGACGGTGCTGACGCAGCCGGGCGGTGGCCTCTTTCCGGGCACTGCCGCACTGGTCAACCTCTACGGCTACACGCCCGAGCAGATGCTCGTCGGCGACGCGCAGATGGTCGTGCTCGAATTCCCGCAAACGGGGCGGCGCGGCAGCTTCGATCGCCGCACGGACGAGGACATCGAGAAGGCGGCCACCAAGGCCCTCGCCAAGCTCAACGACACGTGGGACGCCGCGCTGCTGCACGCCCGCATCGACTCGGCCTACCGCGCCCAGCCCGAACAGGGCCGCGCCCGCCCCTACGTGCCCGCGATGGACGCCCTCGCCCAGGTGGTGCGCGGCGAGCGCAAGCTGATGATCGAGGTCAACAGCGCCCGCGACATCCGCAAGGCGCTCGAATGGATCGAAAGCCGGAATCTGAAGGGCAACGTGGTGCTGAGCGGCGTGCTCGAAGGCTGGCGCGTGGCCGGCGAGATCGCCGCCGCCGGCGTGCCCGTGCTGGCAGGGCCCGTCCTCACGATTCCCACCCGCAGCTCTGACCGCTACGACAAGGCCTACGCCAACCCCGGCCTGCTGGCAGCGGCGGGCGTGCAGGTCGCCATCCGGTCGGGCGAGACGGAGAACACGCGCAACCTGCCCTTCCACGCCGGCTTCGCCGTGGCCTATGGCATGGACCGAGAGGCCGCCCTGCGCGCCGTCACCATCGAGCCCGCACGCATCTTCGGCGTGGCCGACCAGGTGGGATCACTCGAAGCAGGCAAAATGGCCAACGTGATCGTGACCACCGGCGACCCGTTCGAGACGCGCACGCAGGTGCGGCACGTGTTCATCAACGGCTACCTCGTACCGATGGAGAGCCGCCAGACGCGCCTCTACGAGGAGTTCTTGCAGCGCGAACCGGGCTACACCGGCGAGCCGACTTTGCGCTGATCGACTCGCCTGCACCTCTCCTGTAGGGGCGTGCCGCGGCACGCCCCTACCCATTTAATCCCGCCATGAAAACCATCATCGAGCCGTTCCGCATCAAAAGCGTCGAGCCCATCCGCATGACGACGCGGGCCGAGCGCGAAAGGCTCATCCAGGAGGCGCACTACAACCTGTTCGCACTCCATTCGGACGACGTACTCGTGGACCTGCTGACGGACTCTGGCACGAGTGCGATGAGCGCCGAGCAGTGGGCAGCCATGCAGCGCGGCGACGAGAGCTACGCGGGGTCGCCTTCGTACTACCGCTTCGAGGCCGCCGTCAAGAAACTGATGCCGTTCAGGCACGTCATCCCCACACACCAGGGACGCGCCGCCGAGCGCATCCTGTTCAAAGTGGCAGGCGGCGAAGGCCAGGTGATTCCGAGCAACACGCACTTCGACACCACGCGCGCCAACGTCGAGGCGACGGGCGCGCGGGCTGTGGACTTCGTTATCGCCGAAGGCCGCGACCCGGCCCTCGAACACCCGTTCAAGGGCAACATGGACGTGCCGCGGCTGGACGCCTTTCTGGCTGACAACGCGGGCCACGTGCCCGTCGTGATGCTCACCATCACCAACAACAGCGGCGGCGGGCAGCCCGTCTCCATGCAGAACATCCGTGAAACGAAGGCCGTGTGCGACAAGCATGGCGTGCCGCTTTTTCTCGACGCCTGCCGCTTTGCCGAGAACGCCTACTTCATCAAGCTGCGCGAAGAGGGCTTTTCAGACAAAGCCATCCCCGACATCGTCCGCGAGATGTTTGGCTATGCCGACGGCATGACGATGAGCGCCAAGAAAGACGCGCTCGTCAACATCGGCGGGTGGCTGGCCCTCAACCACGACGAGTGGGCCGAAAAAATGCGGACGCTCCTCATCCTCACCGAAGGCTTTCCGACGTATGGCGGACTCGCCGGGCGCGACCTCGACGCGATGGCACAGGGACTCGAAGAGGTCGTGGACGAGGACTACCTGCAATACCGCATCGTCTCGACGCGCTACCTGGGCGATGCGCTTCACAAGCTGGGGGTGCCCACGGTGCGACCCACCGGGGGCCACGCGGTGTACATCGACGCGCGGGCGTTTCTGCCGCACATCGCGCCGCTCCAGTATCCGGGTCAGGCCCTCGCCGTCGCACTTTACGAGATCGGCGGCATCCGGGGCTGCGAGATCGGGACGGTGATGTTCGGGCGGCAGCCGGATGGATCGGAAGCGCCGGCGGCGATGGATTTGGTCCGGCTGGCCATCCCGCGCCGCGTGTACACGCAGAGCCACGTGGACTATGTAATCGAGTGTTTCGAGGACCTCATCGCCGAGAAAGACGCGCTGCGCGGCTTCGGCATCGCGTGGGAGCCGCCCTCGCTGCGGCACTTCACCGCCCGCTTCGCCCCGCTCGGAGAAGCCTTCGGCACCTGACGCCGCACCCGACGGATCTGCACGCGCCAGCCGCCTCGTCGTGGTGCGTGGTTTGCGCCGCCCGCTAAACGCCCCGTAGCAGCGCGCCTTCGAGCGTCAGCCCCGGCCCGAAGGCCATGGCCACGCCGTATCCCAGTCCGGCTTCGCTGTCGGCAACGGCGGCGCGGTGTTTTTCCAGAAAGCGTTTGAGCACGAACAGAATCGTAGGCGAACTCATGTTGCCGTAGTCATGCAGCACAGCCAGACTGTCGGCTACGTCCACGTCTTCGAGACCGAGCACCTCTTGCGCTTTCTCGACGATGGCCCGCCCGCCGGGGTGGATGGCCCACCAGTCCACGTCCTCCTGCTTCAAGCCGTTGCGCCCTAGTAGCGCGTCGAGGTACGCGGGCAGATGCCGGGCAATAACGCGCGGCACCTTGCTCGAAAGCGTCATATTGAAGCCCGTGTCGCCGATGTCCCACGTCATGTCTTCCATCGAATCGTCGTCGAGAAGGGTCTGGTTGTCCACGTATTCCAGCGAGCCCGGATGCGCCCGCGCCGATACGATGGCCGCCGCGGCGCCGTCCGAGAACAGCGCGTTGACGACGGCCTGCTCCATCGAGTCGTTCACCTGGAAGTGGAGCGTGCACAGCTCGG
Source organism: uncultured Rhodothermales bacterium (assembly GCA_965365405.1). Lineage (GTDB taxonomy): Bacteria > Bacteroidota > Rhodothermia > Rhodothermales > BA12 > CBDUCD01. The sequence goes on from CBDUBO010000056.1 coordinate 7,709, forward strand.
CGCAGACGACGAGCACGACGGCATCCGGGTTGGCGCGGCAGAACGAATCCGCCACGCGCAGCGCGTTGAAAGCCGCGTAGCAGCCCATGAAGCCGATGGCGGCGCGCTGCGTCGTGGAAGGCAGCCCTAGCCTTTTGACCAGTTCGATGTCCAGGCCGGGCGCGAAAAAGCCCGTGCACGTGGCTGTCACGACGTGCGTGACTTCTTCGGGCTTCCGCCCCGCCTGCCGCAGCGCTTCACCCGCGACGCCTTCCGCGAGTGGAACCACGGCGGCGCGGTAGTGCCCGTTGCGCCGGGCCGTGGACGGCGCGGGTTCGAGCGACCAGTCCTTTCCGAAAAACGCGAAGTCGGCGGGCTCGCGCACGTAGTCCTCGACGGCCGAGTAGCGTTGCCCGATGCCGGAGGTCTCGTAGAGCGCGGGGATGCGGGTGCGTATGCGCTCGGGCAGGCTCGTCACCTGCTGCATGAAAGCGGCTGCGTGCTGCTGCGTGCCCGAATGGGGCGGCGTGCCGGTGGCGATGGCTTCGAGGTAAGACGGCATCGGGTACTGCTGGGGAAAGGAGTCGGCTGAATAGTGTTCTAGGTGCCACGTTCGCCGGTAACCGGACTTTCACCCCGCTCCAACCTCTTGGCCTCGTCCCAGAAGGCGTCCATCTCTTCGAGGGTTGCCTCGGCAGGGGTGCGGCCCGCTTCGCGCAAGCGTGCCTCGACGTGCGCAAAGCGCCGCGAAAATGTCCTGTTGGTGCGCTGGAGGGCGTTTTCCGGGTTGACACCCTGCATCCGGGCGTAGTTGACGAGGGCGAAAAAGAGATCGCCCCACTCGCGTTCGAGTGCTTCGCCATCGTCTGGCGCGAGCGCCCGCACCTCGGCCAGTTCCTCCTCGACCTTGTCCCACGCCCCGTCTACCGTCGGAAAGTCGAAGCCGACGCCTGCCGCCTTTTCCTGCACCCGGAAGGCCCGCAGCAGAGCGGGTAACGCCTGGGGTACCCCTTCGAGCAGGGACTTGCGGCCTTCTGTCATCTTGATCTTTTCCCAGTTCTGGAGCACCTCGCCCGTGCCGGACACGGCGGTATTCCCGAACACGTGCGGGTGGCGACGCACGAGCTTTTCGGTTTCGAGCCGGATCACGTCGTCCAGGGTGAAGCGCCCGTCCTCCTCGGCCATCGTGCCGTGAAAAACAACGTGCAGCAGCAGGTCGCCCAGTTCTTTTCTGAGTTCGCCCCAGTCCTCTTTTTCGATGCTCTCGACGGTTTCGTAGGCTTCTTCGATGAGCAAGTGCCGCACGGAGGCATGCGTCTGCTCCCGGTCCCACGGGCAGTCGCGGCGCAGGCGGCGGACGATGGCGATGAAATGGGAGAGGGCTTCGAGCGTAGCGGCGTCGGGACGGTCAGAATCGGGGTAGAGAGAGTCGGACATTGAACGTGGTTAGAAGTCGGAAGAAGACACACCATAGCGCCGTTTCACAAACGCCTCATTCTCCGCCAATCTCCAACTTCTCTGCTTGTGACACAGCGCTGGCACGCGCGGTGAGATATTTTGCCCCCGGAGGTTACGACCTCCCTCCCACGCGGGTCTGAACGGTCGCTTCCGACAGAACCGCCGGGAGCCAAGCCACATCCTCTGGCGACTCGTGTACAGAACGTCAGGACAAGCACACTACGACGGACTCGTGTAACGAAGCCAGGGACTCATTTCCAACACTCCACAAAACAT
>CBDUBO010000057.1:0-9394 GCA_965365405.1 uncultured Rhodothermales bacterium
CACCGCGCCACAGGAGACGAACCACGCGCCCGGCGGCGCTCATTTGACGACGACAACCCGAGCGCACTCGAACATCGCCGAGAGCGTGGGCCCCTGGTTAGACGTGCCCTCGACGCGCAGCACCGCCCCGCGCCCACTACCGACGCCGCAGCCGTGCCACGCCTTCTACCACCTCGCGCCAGCGGTACACGCCGAGGGCGAGTACGGCAAGCGGGTACAGGGCCATCAGGCCCGCCCGCGTCGCCAGCCGCACCCCCACGGCCTGCTCCTGCACCAGCCAGCTCGCGGCGTAGAGCACGCCCACGACGGCAAGCACCCGCACGAGCGCGCCCAGCGGAAAGCGAAATCCTTCGAGCCGCTGCGACACGTACAGGGCCGAGAGCGCCAGCCCGGCGTAGGACGCCACCGTCGCCAGGGCCGCGCCCATCGCGCCCAGGAGCGGAATGAGCAGCACGTTGAGCACCACGTTGGCCCCGGCAGCCAGCACCACGTCGCGGGCGATGCGGGCCGTCTGCCCGCGCGCGTAGAGCGGGTTGACGCCGATGATGTAGAGGCCGTAGGCGAACAGGCCGAGGCTGAGCGGGAAGATGTAGGGCACCGCGCCCAAAAAGGCCGCGTCGCGGGCGAGCAGCCGCAACAGGTCGTACGAGAAGAGCGACAGCCCCAGCACGAACCCGCCGCCGAACACGCTGAAGTGCCGGAACGTGCGGCGGTGCAGGCCGGCATCTTTCGTGCCGCTGAGCACCTTCAGACCGATCACGGTAAAAGCCGTCTGAAAGCCCTGCACGAGCACGACGTTGAGCACGCCCGCGATGCGCGCGGCCAGTTCGTACACCGACAGCGACTCGGGCGGTGCGAGGCGCTGAAGGATAAAACGGTCGCCGGCGTAGAGCAGCGGGAGCGCCAGCCCTACGAGCACGAGTGGCACGCCGTAGCGCAAAAGCGGTCCTACGAGTGGCCGGTGGAACGTCCACGGCACGCGGGCCAGCAGGGCAGCGCTGAGCAGCAGCGAAGCGGCTCCGGAGGCCATCACGAACGAGAGCAGCACGCCTTCGAGCCCCAGGTGCAGCCTTTCGAGCAGCCAGTACTGCGCGCCCACGAGCACGGCGAACTTGACGAGCATCGCGCCGCCAAAGGCGAAAGGCCGCTCCTGTACCTGCTGGAAGTTGAAGCCTGCTGCGCCCACAGCCTCGAACGCGACGTAGAGCGCCAGCAGCCGGCCAAGATGGGTCGTCTCGACTCGGCCCAGCCCGATCTCGCTGCCTTTGATGACGAAGCCGCCGACGTAGGGGGCGAGCAGGAACAGCAAGAATCCGCCCGCCACGACAGAGACGAGAGCGAGCATCCACGCCGTGAAGGGCACCCAGGCGCGCTTCTCCCCCAGCGAGGCGTCGGCGGAAAAGCGAAGCAGGCCATGAGGCAGGCCGAGCGCCAGCAGCGGCACGAGCAGGCCCACCGCGGCAGCAATGGTGCCCAGTCGTCCGTAGTGCTCGAACGGCAGGTTGCGCGTGCTCGTCTGGATGGGCACGAGCAGCAGGCCGCTGGCCTTGACGAGCGCGTTGGCGACGACGTAGATGGCGCTCTGCCGCGCCAGGCGGCGCATGGGGCTGGCCTGCTGCGTGCTCATCGTCCCCCCATCGCTTCCATCACGTCCAGCAGCACCTGCTGGCGCTTCTCGATGGGGTAGCGCGTGGCGATGCGCGCCCGCGCCTTTTCGCGCGCCTCGGCGGGAGCCGCCAGCGCCTGTTGCAGCGCCGCTGCCACCTCGTCGGGCCGGGGCGTCGCGACCGTAAAACCGGCGTCGCCCACGATTTCGGGCATCGCGCCAACCGGACTCACCACGGGCACGCACCCGCACAGCATGGCCTCACAGACGACGTTGGGGAATCCTTCCGAGCGCGACAGGTGCGCGTACACCGAAGCCTGCCGGTAGTGCGCCGCCAGTTCGGGGCGGGGCGCGGGCGGCAAAAGCATCACGTTGGCGGGCACTTCAGTCCGCAGCCTGTCTGCCATCGCCCCTGACACGCCGACGATGGTGAACGGCACCTCTGGTAAAAGTCGGGCGGCCTCAGCCAGTACGTCCAGCCCTTTCAGCTTCCACGTCCGCAGCCTGTCCACAAACGCGATGGAGAGCACGGATGGGGAGCGCGAGGGTGAGCCAGGGGGCCAGGCTTCGACCTTGTAGCCCGTAGGCAGCACCGTGACGGGCGGAAGCGGACCGGCGACGTGGGCGCGGACGCCGTTGGCGAGCACGCGGGGCCACTCGGCATAGGCGTTTTCGGCCTCGATCAGCGCCTCGGCCACGGGCAGCAGGCGCGTGCTGTTGCGCAATACGTAGCGCGCGAGCGGGGCCCGCCAGTAGCTCAGGTACACGCCGTAATTCAGCGACGGCACCACGTTGGCGTCGAAGCCGCCCACACACACAGCGGTGGGCACACCCGTCTGCCGCGCCATGCGCACGGGCAGCACCAGGTGGTAGTCGGCAAACCAGCCCAGCACGGCGTGGGTACCGGGCAGGTGCCTTTTGAGCCACTGCTGCTGCTCGTACCATCGGCGCAACAGACCTGCCCCCTTCAGCCCCGTTCCAAACTGAAAGGCTTCGACCTGAAAGGTCGCTTCGAGCAGCGCCCGGTCGTCCCTGACGAAAGGGCTGTCGCCCAGGTGCACGAGCAGGACCTTCTTCATTTCAGCACGCCGTCGAGCACGTGGGCGAGCGCCTCGGCCTGACGCTCGCGGCTGTACACGTCGGCCTGTTCAGGCAGCGCACCGCTGACGGGCGTGCCGTCCTGCCAGGCGGTGTAAAGCCGCGACACCTCGCGTTCCAGGCCTGCCGCGTCGTCCCAGTGGTAGAGGCGGCCCGCGCCCGTTTCTGCGAGCACGCGGGCGGCATCCCCCCCGGCAGGGCCGACGGCCACGACAGGCCGGCCCGACCCGACGTACTCAAACACTTTGCCCGTCACGATGCGCTCGGCCCCATCCACCCGGTTAATGGCGAGCAGGAGGGCGTCCGCGCAGCGCATGGCAGCTACGGCATCGGCGTGGGGCACGTACGCGCGCGTCTCGGCGATGGCCTCTAAGCCGTGTTCCTTGAGCGCAGCCGTGACGCGGGCATCCACGTTGCCCACGAGCAGCAGACGCAGGTGCGGGATTTTGCCCTGCCGCCGCAGCCCGGCCAGCACCTGCCACAGCGTCTCCGGGTTCTGCTGCGCCAGAAACGTCCCCACGAAGGCTATTCTGAACGTGTCCGATTGGCGGGCGGGCGCAGGCCCGGCGAAGTCGGCCCGGTCAAAACCGTTAGGGATGACGGCGACGGGCAAGCCAGACTTTGCCTCGTAATGCGCGGCCAGCGAAGGACCGACGGTGACACGCGCACTGGCGCGGCGCAGCACGGCGCGTTCCATCATTTCGTCCAGGCGCTGCGCCATGGCAGAGCGCGGCAGGTCGTGATAGTAGTAAATGTCCGACCACGGGTCGCGTAGGTCAGCCACCCACGGCAGGCCCAGCGTTCGAGCCAGCCACCACCCTGCCAGATGCGTCGAGTGCGGCGGGCCGGTCGTGAAAAGGGCATCGAAGGGCTGCGCGGCGTGGAGCCGCCGGGCCGCCGCGATGGCGTAAGGCACCCACCCGATGCGGGCGTCGGGCACGAACAGGTTGGCGCGCACCCACCGGGCCAGCTTTTCCTTTGCGCCCTCCGAAGCCGCCCCAGCGAACCCCGTCGTCACCACCTCCGCCTTGGGTCGCCCGTGGAGCGCGGCATAGACGGCGTACGGGTCCCACGTGGGCGTCCGCTCGACGTGCACGCCGGGCGGCACGTCCGCCAGGAGGGTTTCGTCGCGCTCCGGAAACGCCGCCGCCTCCGGGTCTACGGTGACGACGGTGGGCTGCCAGCCGTGCCGCTCCAGGTAGCGCGTGAGCTTGACCGAGCGCTGCACCCCCGACCCGCCGGAGGGCGCGTAGTAGTACGTCAGGTAGAGAACGCGGCGCAAGGGGATGGTTAGATGGCTGGATGGTGAGATGGTTGAGATGGTTGAGATGAATGCTCATCCATCTCACCATTTAACAACCATCAACGAGCGTCCGCCCCACGATCTCTCCGCCACGCCAGCCCCAGCAGCAGCAGGATGCCACCGTAGACGAGGACGGTGGAGAGGCCGCTGAGCCACAGCCCGGTGCGGTAACTGGCAGGCTCGAAGGCCATCCGCACGGTGTGGCTGCCTGCCGGCACCTCGACGCCGCGCAGGAGATAATCCACCTGATGGATGGGCACCTCCTCGTCGTCCACAAACGCCTTCCACCCCGCCGGGTAGTAGATCTCACTCACCACCAGCAGGCGCGGCGCGTCCGTCTCGGCCTGCCACACGATCTCGCGCGGGCCGAAGCGTTCGAGCGTTACGCGCGCGGTGCTGTTCGAGTCCATGGGCGTCGTGGCCACCGTGGCGCCCTCGAACACCAGAGCGGTCTGGTACGGATCGAACGTGGGCTGCTGGATGCGCTGCCACATGGCCGGGCCGTCGGGCAGGCGCTCGATCTGGCCGACGAAAAAGGCACGCCGCACGCTGTCCGGCGTTTCGCTCACGTACATCCGCGAAGCATCGTTGCGGAAGACGACCTCGAAGTCCGGCACGCCGCCCGGCGCGACGACGTAGCGCGTGGCCATGAGCTTGAGCGCGTTGGGCGACAGGTTGCCGTCGGGGAGGATGAGCAGGTGGTCGAGAAAGTCCTGGTAGAGCCTGAGCTTGGCCCCGTGGTAGCCGCCGAGCGATTCGTAGTAGAACGACGGGCGGGCGTTCTGCGAGGGGTGCCCGGCTTCGAGCGAAAGCACGCGGAAGCGGCCCGGCCCGCCCGCTTCGGCCACACGCTCCACGACGAAGTCGTCGTAGTCGTTGCGCGCAATCTGCGCCTCGATGTCGGGCGTGGGCACGAGCACGCTTTCGTTGAAGTAGCGCCGCCCCACGCCGAACAGGTCAATGGTGACGAGCAACGCCAGCCCGCCCAGGAGCGCCCACGCGGGCAGGCGGCGCGTGTGGTGGAGCCAGACGAGCACGCCCGCCAGCAGCAGGAAGAAGAACGTCCGGAGCGCATCCTTCCGGAAAAGGTCGGCGCGCTCGCTCTGCACGGTGGACAGGTACTGTTGCGCCGTGCTCACCACCCGCGGATCGGACGGCTCGACGTTGTTCTGCTGCGCCACCTGCTGCGCAATCTGCTCCAGCTCGCCCGGTTTGGAGAACTGGGCTATTGAGGGGCCGAGCGCGTAGATGGCGAGGGCGAGCAGTATGGCGCCCCCCGTTATGAAAAGCGCGGTACGGTCGCGGTGCGCGCCCGCTTCGTCTCGGTCGTCACCCCGCACCATAGCCGTGGCCCCCAGCCCAGCCAGGAGCGCCAGCACGAGCGCGACGGCGGCCAGCCACGTTTCGGGCACGCGGAAGGCGTCGAAAAGGGGGAAAACGTTGTACATGAGCCGGTTGAGCCCTTCGAAGTTCTCACCGAGGGCGAACAGCGTCATCAAAAAGGCCGCCGCGCCGAGGGCAACGGCGAAGGGCTGCCGGCGCAGCCGGACCAGTGCCAGCACGGCCAGCAGCACCACGATGCCGCCCACATAATGCGGCCCAGACGTGAAGACCTTCGGCCCCCAGTAGAGCCCGCCCGTGCTGTCGCCGCCGTACGCGCCCGCCACGACGAGCGTGAGCAGTTCGCCCACGCCCTGGCTCCACGCCATCGCGTAATCAAAGGCGCTCTCGGCCCCGCCCGCCGCCTCAGAGGCTGCCCCGCGGATCGTGTAGTCTTTGTACTCGGCCTGAAGCAGGTACGGGTAGGCCACCATCAGGCCCGCCAGCACACCGCCCAGCGCCATCCACGCCGTCGCCTTCCCGAATGCCGGAAGCGTTTGCGCCCGGAGCGCCGCGATGCCCTCGGCGATCCACCACACGCCAAGCGTGAAGAGGACGTAGTACGTGATCTGCGGGTGCCCGGCGCGCAGGTTGGCGGCGAGGGCAGCGGCGAAGAGGAGTCCGGCCAGCAGGCGCGGTTTTCTGAGCGCGTAGGCAAAAGCCAGCAGCAGCCACGGCGCGAAGCAGAGCGCGATGTATTTCGAGTTGTGCCCCGCCACCAGAATCACGGGCAGGTACGTCGTCAGCCCGAAGCCCACGGCGCCCAGCACGCCCGCGAGCGGCCTGCCGCCCAGAAAGACGACGAGCGCGTAGACGCCGCCGAGCAGCAAGAGGAAGTGCGACAGCGGCCAGATCACCTTGCGCAGCCATGTGGCCACGGTGTCTATCTGCGGGATCTCGGCAAAGCGGGTGATCATGTAGCCCGGCATCCCGCCAAACGTGTTGGGGCTCCACAGGGGCTCCTCGCCCGTCGCCTCGTGGTACTCCATCATGTTCTGCGCCATCTCGCGCCACTTCACCGCATCGCTGCCGACGAGCGCGTTGCCCGAAAACAGCATCGGCGCGTAGAAGGCGACGCCCACGACGAGCAGCACGCCCAGGCAGATCAGGTGCTGCGTGCCGCGCGGCAGCCCGTCCCACCACGACGGCCCCGTGCGAGCGAGGGAAGCGGAGGGCGTAGCGCGCCGCTCGGATCGCCGGTCGGCGCGGCGGTCGGACGTGGATCTTGCCATTGCGAATTTCAGATTTGCTGCGCGAAGCTGCGCTTTCGGATTGGGGTGGGTCTCGCTCGTCCTTCTCACGCTAAATGACCCTGGGCACGCGAAAGTAGGTGCCGTCGTGGTCGGGGGCGTTTTCCAGCGCTTTCTCCGGAGAAAGCCGCTGCACGGGCGTGTCGGCGCGGAAGACGTTTTCCACGTCGAGCACGTGATGGAGCGGCGCAACGCCCGTTACGTCCACCTCGCGGAGTTGGGCCACGTAGTCGAGGATGGTACTCATCTCGCCCGCCAGTCGCGCTTCTTCTTCGGGCGTGAACCGGAGCCGGGCCAGCCGGGCCATGCGGCGAACTTCTTCGGTGGAAACCATGCGGGTTGCGAGGGATGCGTAGCAGGAGCGCGATTCATTGCGTCCCTACCTACGGTTGTGGTTGAATGGGATGCGCCTGTTCGTAGGCGGCAAGGGAGGCAGAAAGCGTTTCGCGCACCCTTTCGACCACGCCGGGCAGGTCGCGCCGCGTCACGCCCCCCATCGGGAGGGCCGGGTGCAGCACGACGCGCACGGTGCCGGGGCGAAACAGGAAACGCCGCTCGTCCAGCAGCCGGTACACGCCCAGCAGAGAAACGGGGACGAGGGGCACGCCCGCCTCGGCGGCCAGGAAAAACGCGCCCCTCTGAAAGGGCAGCAGCCCGCCGCTGTAGGAGCGCTCGCCTTCGGGAAAGATGAGCACGCTGTTGCCGCCCCGAATGCGGTCGGCGGCTTCCTGCACGCTTCTGACCGCCGTGCGCGGGTCGCGCTTGTCCACGAACACGCACGCCGAATGCCGGATGGCAGCCCCCAGCGCGGGCATCCTTTCCAGTTCAGCCTTGGCGACGTATCCAAATGGATAGGGCACCACGTCGCTGAGCACCAGGATGTCGAGCGCGTTCTGGTGGTTGGCGACGAAGATGCACGGCTGGTCGGGCGCGAGGTCTGCGTGGTCTTCAAGTTCGACGCGCACGCCGGCGGGGCGCAGGATCCAGCCGGCCCAGCGCCGCGCCCAGTGGCTGAACGTGCGGGCCGTGGGCGCGCGGCGGTGTGCCAGAATCTGGGCGGCAGCGGCGACGATCGTGGCCGGCACGCTGCACAGCCCGATCCACACGAAGCCCAGGTAGCGTCCCACCGAAGGGCGCAGCACGTGCTCGGTGCGGGGCACGGGCCGGTCGAGCGCGGGCAGAGCAGGCAGAACGTCGGGCATGGAGGGCACCAAAAGCAGCCTTGGTGGGGTGGGCGCAGTCGTGTAGATTGGCCGCGCGCTGCCGAAGTTAACCCCGATGCCCTGCCTCTCGCGTGCTCTTCCTCTAATCCTCGTGCTCGCCTACAGCGCAGCGCCAGCGCACGCGCAGGGCTTCAACGGCGGCCTGCGCATGGGGGCGAGCGTATCCACGCTGCGCACGGATGGACCGGTGGACTATACACCCGCGGCCGGCCTGGCAGGAGGCGTCTGGTTCGACCGTCCACTTTTCGGCGGGCTGCGCTTCCAGCCCGAACTCAACTACGTCACGGGCGGCGCGCATGGCACGGCGCGGGCGGGCGACGTGCTCCTCAACCCCGCCGATCCCGAGCGACGCGTGCGCCTGCGGCTCACCTACACCTACCTCCAGGTGCCCGTCCTGCTGGCGTGGGAGCCGCCATTGCAACGCGCGCTCACACCCCGCGTCTTCGCCGGCCCCTACGTAGCCTTCAAACAGGACGCCTACGTGCGCTTCGAAGGGGACGTGACGGGCACCGCCGAGGTGGACCAGCGCGTGCGCAGCCGCGATTACGGCGTTGCCTTTGGCGGACACGTGAGCGTGGACACGGGCACGCTGGGGCGCGTGGCCGTCGGCGCGCAGGCTTCCGTGGGCCTGACCGACGTGCGCGACAGCGCCGTCAGCACGCGCAACGCTGCCCTCCTGCTGTTCGTGGCCGCGATGTTTTAGGCCTCAGCCCAGCCCGTAGCGCTCGCGCAACACGTCCAGGTGGTGCGCGGCATGGCCGGCGGTGATGTAGGCGAGGGCCCGGACGGAAACGGGCCGCTCGCTTGCCGTGCCCACGCGCTGCCACGCCGCCCCATCCAGCCCGCTGAAAACGGCCAGGTTCGCGGCCCGCACGAGGGTAAACTCCTCGACGAGCAGGGACAGCGGACAGGCATCTGCGCCCGATGCGGCTACGTACTCGTTCTCATCGAAGCCCGGCAGGGGCTGCGCCTCGCCCCGGCTGATGCAAAAGGCCCGGTAGCCAAACACGCGCTCGGCGTCGATCAGGTGGCTCACTACCTCGCGCACGCTCCACTTGCCCGGCGCATAGCGGTGCGTTTCGCGGTCGGCGGGCAGCGCGGCAACCTTCTGCGCGAGCGTCTCAGGCTGCGCCCTCAGCACGTCCAACACGTCGGCACCCGCTGGCACGGCTTCGACGTAGCGGGCGTAGAACGGCGCGTACTCGGAGGCTTCGGGGCGGGTATTCATGCGCATCGAAAGGTCAGCGCGCCTCGCGCTGCGTGGCCATGAGCACGCGCAGCCCCACGGCCTGTGCCACCGCCGCCGCCTGCGTGAAACGCCCGATGGTGGCGTCGCGGTCGGCGCGGATGACGAGGGCGTCTTTGCCTTCTCGCAGGGCCTGCACGGCGTTCAGCAAGCTATCCGGCGACACCACGGCATCGTCCACGTAAAAAAGCCCGTCGCGGGTAATCGAAACCGTCACGTACTGCGGCTCTGTGGGCGCGGCGCTGTCCGCCTGCGGCAGGTTCACCTGGATGTTGAACTGCGGGATGA
>CBDUBO010000058.1:0-9391 GCA_965365405.1 uncultured Rhodothermales bacterium
TGGTCGTGCAGGCCGAACATGAGGTCGAGCATGGTGTGCTCCATGACGGAGCGCAGGCCGCGCGCACCCGTGCCGAGCTGGCGGGCCTTCTGCACGACGGCGTCGAGGGCATCGTCGTCGAAGGCGAGGCCCACGCCGTCCATGGCGAACAGCTTCTGGTACTGGCGCACGAGCGCGTTGCGCGGCTGCGTCAGGATCTGCTTCATCGCCTCGTCCGAGAGCGCGTTGAGCGCCGTCATGACGGGCATACGGCCCACGAGTTCGGGAATGAGGCCGAAGCGCAAGAGGTCGTCCGGCTCGACGTGCTGGAAAATGGCCGGGTCGTTCTTGTCGACCCGCCCGGTGCTCCGGGAGTGGAAGCCGATGGTGGAGGCCGACAGGCGCCGCGCGATCACCTCGCCGAGCCCGTCGAAGGCGCCGCCGCAGATGAACAGGATGTTGCGCGTGTCCATGTTGACCAGGCTCTGCTCGGGGTGCTTGCGCCCGCCTTTGGGCGGCACGCCCGCAATCGTCCCTTCCAGAATTTTGAGCAGCGCCTGCTGCACGCCCTCGCCCGACACGTCGCGCGTGATGGAGGCGTTGTCGCCCTTGCGCGCAATCTTGTCGATCTCGTCGATGTAGATGATGCCCCGCTCGGCACGCTCGACGTTGAAGTCGGCGGCGTGGAGCAGGTGGCTGAGGATGCTTTCCACGTCCTCGCCCACGTAGCCCGCCTCCGTCAGCGCCGTCGCGTCGGAGATGGAGAAGGGCACGTCGAGGATGCGTGCCAGTGTGCGCGCCAGCAGCGTTTTACCCGTGCCCGTGGGCCCGATGAGCAGGATGTTGGACTTTTCCAGCTCCACGTCCTGGAAGTCGGGCAGGAAGTCGCCCGCGTCCACGCGCTTGTAGTGGTTGAAGACGGCGACGGCGAGGGCCTTCTTGGCCTCGTCCTGCCCGATTACGTACTCGTCGAGCGCGCCCTTGATTTCGCGCGGCGTCAGGCGGGCGCGGCCCGCGGCGCGGCGCGGCGCATTCGTCTGCGACACGGGCGGGACGGGCCCCAGGTCGCTCCGCACGATGGCGTGGGCGTCCTTGATGCAGCGGTCGCAGATGTACACGTCCGGTCCCGCCACCATCGAGGCGACCTCGTGCGCGGTACGTCCGCAGAACGAACAGCGGATTACGTCTTCGCTACGCCGGGTGCTCATAGGGTCGGGAAAGGGGAGAGGGGCTTAAAGTCGTAATATCGGGCGCTTGCGACAAGACGTAAGTGGGAAATGGGGAGGAGAAACGGTCAATGGGCAATTCGTCAAGGGGCAATGGTCAATGGTGGAAGGGGATGTCGGAATATGGGGCGCACCCCGGTACACCCGGGCTCGGTGCAGGCAACGGCATGCGTGCCGGGCATTCCAGGCCCACTCGCTAGCGGACTTTCACCAGACGCAGGGCGCAATGAATGGTGCCTCTACTGCCTCGGCCACATTCCCCGTGCCCCGTCCCTTTATCCCGTTGCCCATTGACGAATTGCCGTTGCCCATTGACCACTTCCCCCCATGCCCCTTCCCGATCGCTTTCTCGAACGACTGCGTCTGATCGTTCCACCCGAAAACCTGGACGGCGTCATTTCGTCGTTTGCCGAGCCTGAAAGGGTCGCTTTTCGCGTCAACCCACTGCGTGGTGTGCGGGCGGAGGTGTTGGCAGCACTGGAAGCGGAGGGACTCGTGCCCCGCCCGGTGCCCTGGTATGCTGATGCGTTCACGCTCCCATTTGCCGAGCGTGAGGCGTTTTTGCAGAGTGCGCCCTATGCCGCCGGGCAGGTGTACCTCCAGAACCTGTCCAGCATGGTGCCCCCGCTCGCGCTCGACCCGCAGCCCGGCGAGCGCGTGCTCGACCTGACGGCCGCACCGGGCTCCAAGACGCTGCAAATCGCCGCGCTCATGGACAACACGGGCGAGATTGCCGCCGTCGAGGCGGTGAAGGGGCGCTTTCACCGGCTGCGCGCCAACCTGCTGGCGCAGGGCGCGACGGCGGTGCGGACTTTTTTGCAGGACGGCACGAAGGTGGGCCGCTACCGCCCCGACCACTTCGACCGCGTCCTGCTCGACGCGCCGTGCTCGACCGAGGGACGCTTCCGCGCCGACGACGAAGAGACGTACCGCTACTGGAGCGAGCGCAAAATCCGCGAGATGCAGCGCAAGCAGACACGTTTGCTTCAGGCTGGCCTCGAAGCGCTCCGCCCCGGCGGTGTGCTCGTCTACAGCACGTGCTCATTCGCGCCGGAGGAAAACGAAGCCGTCCTCGACCGGGTGCTGGATGCATGGGAAGGCGAGGTCGGTCTCGAATCCATTCCACTCCAGGTGCCGCAGGCCGTGCCGGCGCTCGATGCGTGGCAGGGCCGCGCCTTTGCCCACGACCTCTCGCCCGCCCGCCGCCTCCTGCCCGACGGCCTTTTCGAGGCGTTTTTCGTGGCGCGGCTGCGCAAGGCGTAGCCCGCCTACTCGGCAGCTACGACGAGGTAGAAGTTCGCCACCAGGCTGTCGTGGGCACGCACCAGTCCCATCAGTCCCGAGGGCGGACGGATGCCGTACTGGCTCATTTTGAGCGCGTGCGAGCCGCGGATCTCGACCACGTCGCCCTCGGCGCGTCGGCCCTCGGCGCGGATCGTGACGGCCCGCGCCGCACCGGCCAGTTGCAGCCGCGCCCGCACCTCCACCGGCACCCAGGTTGACCCCGCCGGACGGCTGAGCAGGGTGGCGTCCGTGAGGGTGATACGGATGGTGGGGTGGGTTTCGGCCTGGAGGGCGTCGTAGAAGTCGCGGTTCATGGCCGCCCGCCCGCAGTCGAAGCCGAGCACGGGAATGACGAGGGTGCCCGTGACCCGCGCCGCGTCGCCGGGGTGGGCGGTGCCGCTGCCCACCACTTCGTCGGACTCGCAGCGGTACGCACCCAGTGTCGAAGTGCCGTCGAGGTAAAAGCGGCTGCCGGGCTGCACGACGTAGCGAACGCCCGGCTGCCCGGCCCCGCTCAACACGAGCAGGACGGGCAGCAGCAGGAGCAAGCGGCGGCAGGTATGCATCGCAAGCACCGGGCTATCGCTTGGCGACGAGGTTGAACGTCACCGTCACGGCGTCGCCGGTGCGCATGGCCCCCATCATGGCCGTGGGCGGTTTGATGCCGTACTGGCTCATGGTGATGGGCACGGTGCCGGTAAAGCGGTAGCGTCCGCCTCCAAGCGCTTCGCCGTCCACGTTCATCTGCACGGTGCGCGTGGTGCCGGCAATGGTGAGGCGGCCCGTGGCAGCCACAGCAAACTTGCTGCCTTCAGCCGGCGTGATGCGCGCCTCGGTGAGGGCGAAGCGGATGGTCGAGTGCTGCTCAGCCTTGAGCGCCTCGCGCAGCTTGCCGTTCATGGTGCCGTTCTTGCACTCGATACCGGCCACGGACGCGGTGAAGGTGGCCTGCGAGAGCGTGCCGAGCGCGTCGCCGCTGGCCTCGCCCGCCACGGAGCCCGCGTACTGCGGCACGTCGCACGACCAGCCGTGCACGTTGGAGGTGCCTTCGATTTTGACCATGCCACCGCTGGCGAACGTGAAGGGCTGCGCCTGGGCGGTGCCAAAGGCCAGCAGCACGAGCGGAAGGAGAAGGATTCGGGTACGCATGGGAGTGTTCTGTTGGAGGTGCGCCGGAGAGGGAATCAAAACGGCCACCGGGGGCGCGGCGCAGCACCCCCGGCGGCCCGGTCGGGCTCGGTTAGAAGCTGATGGTGGCTTCGACCATCACGCCGCTGAACTCGGCCCCGCCGAAGCGGACGTTGTTGAAGCCGTCGCCGCTGTAGGTCTGCTTGACGTACTCGACCTTGGTGAGCACGTTGTTGGTCAGGAACCAGCCGCCGCCCACGTTGAAGCGCTCGGTCTCCATCTTCGGCCCGTCCTCGATGGCTTTGCCGGAGACGATGTTGTAGCGGCCGCCGACGTAGAAATTCTCGGCCATGCCAAAGCGGTAGAGCAGTTCGCCGCCCAGCTGGGTAAAGCTGCCCGTGCCCTCTTCGCCGCCGCTGCTGACCTCGACCACGCCGAAGCCTTCGAGGCCCATGAACTTCACGAACGGGTTGATCTGGTAGGCGGTGTGGTACTTGAAGCCCGGGTTGAAGCGCGGGAAAAAGTCGCTGGAGCTGGCCTCGCCTTTGAGGGCGAGCACTTCGTAGTAGCGGGCCCCGGCGCGGTCGCCGCCGTAGAGGTAGTCGCGCGTGCCTTCTTTGGTGCTGTGGTAGATGGAGCCCGTCAGGCGCACGCGCAGGTCTTCGTTTACCTGGCGGTCGAAGCCGAGCTTGCCGAAAAGCGCGATGCCGTTGTCGGCTTTCTCGGAGATGGGCGTCTGGTTGAGCCGCCCGTTGGTGATGCCCGCCACGCCGAGGAAGCCGTTTTTGAACACGGTTACTTCGGCAAACGGCTCGGTCGAGAAGGCATCCATGATGTAGTTGCCCACGAACGGGTTGTAGATGGTCTGCGCGTTGTCCGAGCGGCGGAAGTGCGTGTCACCGTAGTTGTACTCGTCCATACCGGCGCGCAGGCGCACGACCTCCATCAGTTCGGACAGAAAGCCTTCGCTGAGCCAGTCGAGGTTGTCGATCTGGAGATAACCCCCTTTGACGTACGCCTCGGTGTGGTGGCGCGAGGAGAGGTAGGTGCGCAGGTGCATCCGCATCCCCTCGGCCAGCAGCACGTCCAGGTTGAGGTTGGCCGTGGGTAGGGTGAAGTTGGGTGCCAGGTTGAGCAGGGTGTCGGCGTTGTTGGACTGCGACAGGCCCTGGAACTGGAGCGCAAAGTCGCCGCCGACGTGGATCTTGAGACCGTCGAAAGGTCGGGTGGCCTCTTTCGGCGCTTCGAACAGGCTGACGCCCGGCTGGCCCACCGGACGGAAGTTGGTGAAGAGATCGCCGGAGGTTTGCGCCCAGCCTGTGAGTGGGAGGGCGAGAAGTGCCAGCAGGGTGAGCGTCTGGGTGAAGCGTGTCATGGCGTTATGGGAGCCGGTTATGTTCAGGTACCTGACAGGTATCAGGCTGCACTGAAGCTATCGGTGGGCCTGCGGCGGCCTTGCCGGGCCCCCCCCCTACGCAGTGCCACGCAAACACCAAGGGGCCTGACGGGGCAGCCCCTACACGGCTCGGCACGGTGCGCTACCCCGGACGCGGTGTCGCTTTAGCCCGCCGTATTTTGCCTGCCCCGTTCCTACCCGTTCTGCCCGATGGTTCTGCCCACCGTACAAAAGGTGGCCGAGCGCCTGCTCCGCCGCTTCCCTGCCGACCGCGCCTACACGCTGGCCGCGCTGAGCGACGCGGGCCTGCCCGCGCCCGTTGCCCACTTCATCGCGCAGACGCTCCAGCGCCGCCTCGAAGCGGAAGCGCAGGCCCTCGCTGATGCCCGCACGCGCTGGTTCGACTACGCCGCCGCCGACCTCCAGGCGGCGCAGGAGCGCTACTTCGAAACCCTCGCCGAGCATGCCCAGGTGCCGCCCGAGGAGTGGGATCGCACGTTGCGGCAGGCCGTCGAGCAGGTGGTGCCGTTTCTGGTACAGCCCGCCCGCACGCTGGGCGCGTTCGTCTTTCCCGAGGGGCGCGATGTGCTGCCGGCCGCCGTCGTGCTGCGGCGCATGGACTACTTCAACGCCTACCCCTACCTCAACGAGGTGGTCGTCGCCTACGTGCAGCGTAAGGGCTTGCAGGAGGTAGACCGGGCGACGTTCGTGCCGCTTCTGCACCGCATCGAGCACCGCACGCCGCAGGAATACAGCGCCGAGGGCTGGGTGCGGCTACTGGAACCCCTCTTCAGCACCGTGGGGGAGGGCACGCCGCCGCACGTGGGGGCCGACCTGCTGGCCCGCTTTTTCAGCGACAAAGGTGCGCGGGCGCTGGCCGAGCGCCTGCAAGTCCACGGCCAGCCCCTCACGGCCGAAGCGCTGCGCCGTGTGGTAGAAGCGCCTGCCCCTGCGCCAGAACCAGTGCCCCCGGCGGCCGAGCCGGAAGGGGCGGCCGCTGTACCGGCCCCGCCCCCCGCGCCTGTTGCTACGACACCTGCTCCCTCCGCACCTGCTCCGCCTGCTGACCCCGAGCAGGCCGGCGCGTCCGCTCCACCTGCCGCCGTGCCGCTGTGGCAGCAGTTTCAGCGGGGCGCCGGGCGGCCCGCGCCCGTCTCGGCAGCGGCCCCGGCCCCGGCAGCACGGCCCGCGCCAGCGCCTCCGCCCACGTCGCCGGTGCAGCGGGCGCGGCATGGGGGAGGGCAGCCCCTGTGGCAACGGTTTCGCCAGCCCGAGCCCGCAGGGGAGCCGGGCATGGAGCCCGACACGCTCGACCGCCTCGAAGCCGAGGTGCTGGGCGCGGCGGCCCGCCGCCAGCGGCGGGTGTTTGTGCGGCAACTCTTTTCGGGCTCCGAGGACGCCTACCGGGCCCTGCTCGAACGCCTGCGCCCGGCGCGGTCGTGGGCAGAGGCCTCTCACCTCATCGCTGAGGCTTTTCGGCAGCACCAGGTGAACATCTACCAGGAGGCTGCGGTCGCCTTTACCGACGCTGCCGAAGCGCGGTTCGCGTAAACGAAAAACCCTGTCAGGTCTCCGCGACCTGACAGGGTTGGGTGGATGCAAACGCCGGGTCAGCGCGCCACGACGACGCTGCGGGTGAGCGTCTGGCTGCCGCCTGTCACGCGCACGACGTACACGCCCGAGGCGAGATCGCCGCCCAGCGTAAACGCGCCCGTCTCGATCTGCTGCGCGGCTACACGCCGTCCCAGCGCGTCGAAGAGCGCCACCGTTACAGGCTTGCCCTGCGGTGCAGCGACGGTACCTGTAATGCGGCCTGCCTCGGCGCGCGCCATCAGCATGAGGCCAGCCGGGGAGACCGTCAGTTCGACTTCGGGGCTGTAGGAGAACGCGCCGTCGAAGTCGGTCTGCTTGAGGCGGAAGGTGTGCGTGCCGGGCGCGAGCGCTTCGGTGGCAAAGCTGTAGCGGCTCGCTTCGGCAGTGGTGCCCTGCCCTGCCTGGAAGCCAACCGACTGGTAGCTCCCCGCTCCGCTGCGGTGCTCGATGCTGAAACCGGCATTGTTGGTCTCAGAAGCGGTTGCCCAGCGTAGCAGGCCAGAGGTGCCATCGAGTGTGGCGGTAAAGCTCACGAGTTCTACCGGCAGCGTGCTGCTGATGGGTACTGCAATGCCCCAGGGGCCGCCTGCTCCTGTGATAAAGTCGAGGTTAGCGCCCGTGCCGTCGAGGTTGGCGCGGCCGATTTTGCCATTGGAGCAACTCCAGTACACGTAGTTGTCGTCTGTATCCACCCCGGCGCAGTAGTTGCTCAAGGCGATAAAGCTCTGATTGGCACCTGTGCCGTCGAGGTTGGCGCGGCCTATGCTCGTGTTGGTGCTGTAGTTCGTCCAGTAAACGTAGTTGCCGTCAACAGCCACGTGGTACGGGCTGACGGGGGTCGTGATCAGGTTCAGCATAACAGCCGTACCGTCCAGATTGGCCCGGCCAATGGTGTTGCCGTTGTTGTCGGCCCAGTAGATGTGGGTGCCGTTGATGGCGACCCCGGTGGCGGAGTTCAGGCCGGTAATGAAGCTCGTGTTGGCGTTCGAGCCGTCGAGATCGGCACGCCCGATGTTGTTGCCACTGGCCCAGTAAATGTGGCTGTTGCTGACGGCTACGGCGTAGCCGAACCCCGTGCCGCCAACAAAGCTGGCGTTGACGTTCGACCCGTCCAGATGGGCCCGGCTGATCGTGTTGGCGCCTGTCCAGTACACGTAATTGCCGTCTGCGGCAACGCCGACCGGCATGCCGGCGCCGGAGAGGAAGCTCGCGTTGGAGCCGGTGCCGTCGAGGCCTGCTCGTCCAATGGCAGCACTACCGTAGTTCGCCCAGTAAACGTAGGGCTGCGCGGCGGCAGGCATCGCCAGAAGCAGGAGCAGAGCGTAGAGAGAACGCATTGAAATTGGGGGATTGGAAGGGAGACCTGGGTGTTTGAAAAGACGTGAAGGGGGCGCGGGGCTGCGCGACGGGCGCGTGGTGGGCAGGGGCTCTGCGCGCTGCTGCCTGCTAACCAGCACTGTGCCATCCTGTTAGGTGGTCTGCAAAAGCGCGCTGTTCGCCTGCCTGCGCCGATGCCGTAGCTTGTGCGGCACCCCGTTCCACGAACATTCTTCCGTTGCTACCAACACTTTCCCATGCACACCTCCGACGAACTGCTCCACGACCTCGACCAGCGCCGCCAGCAGTCTCGCGAGGGCGGCGGCCAGCGCCGCATCGACGCGCAGCATAAAAAGGGCAAGCTCACGGCCCGCGAGCGCATCGAGCTGCTCGTCGATCCGGGCTCGTTCGTCGAGATCGGCGCGTTCGTGCGGCACCAGGCCACGGCCTTCGGGCTGGCCGACGACCGCCCCTACGGCGATGGCGTCGTGACGGGCTGGGGCACGGTAGACGGGCGCACGGTGTACGTCTTCGCGCAGGACTTCACCGTCTTCGGCGGCTCGCTGGGCGAAGCGCACGCCCAGAAAATCGTCCGCCTGATGAACCTCGCCATGGAAAACGGCGCGCCCCTCATCGGCCTCAACGACAGCGGTGGCGCGCGCATCCAGGAGGGCGTGGCGGCGCTCGGCGGCTACGCGGATATTTTTCTGCTCAACACCCTGGCGAGCGGGGTCGTGCCGCAGATTTCGGCCATCATGGGGCCGTGCGCCGGCGGCGCCGTGTACTCGCCCGCCATCACCGACTTCGTGTTCATGGTCAAAGGGACGAGCTACATGTTCGTGACCGGCCCGAACGTCGTCAAAACGGTTACGAACGAGGAGGTGACGCAGGAAGAGTTGGGCGGCGCGGACACGCACGCGAGCAAGAGCGGCGTGGCACACCTCGCCTGCGAAAACGAGGCCGACTGCCTTCTCAAAATCCGCGAGCTGCTTTCCTACCTGCCCTCTAACTGTGAAGACCCGGCCCCGCTGCGCCCCACCAGCGACCCTGCCGACCGGCAGGACGCCGAACTCGACACGCTTGTCCCGGACAACCCGAACAAGCCCTACGACATGCACGACGTGATCGGGCGTGTCGTGGACGACGGACGCTTTTTCGAGATCCACCCGGACTTCGCGCCCAACCTCATCGTTGGCTTTGCGCGCCTGGGCGGGCAGACGGTCGGCATCGTCGCCAACCAGCCTGCCGTGCTCGCGGGCGTGCTCGACCTCGCCTCGGGCGTCAAGGGCGGGCGCTTCGTGCGCTTCTGCGACTGCTTCAACATCCCGCTCGTCGTGTTCGAGGACGTGCCCGGCTTCTTGCCCGGCACCGACCAGGAGTGGCGCGGCGTCATCCGCCACGGGGCCAAACTGCTCTACGCCTTCTGCGAGGCGACCGTCCCCAAGCTCACCGTGATCACGCGCAAGGC
>CBDUBO010000059.1:0-9346 GCA_965365405.1 uncultured Rhodothermales bacterium
TCAGCCGTCTTCCTTCTTGATCGAGTCGCCGAATTCGGGCGGTTTGTAGCCGCGCCGCGATTCGAGGACGGTGTCCACGAGGCCGTATTCCTTGGCGTCGTGCGCGCTGAGCCAGTAGTCGCGGTCGGCGTCCTTTTCGAGCGTCTTTACGTCCTTGTTCGTGTGGTAGGCCAGGATCTGGTAGAGCCTTTCCTTGATCCACAGAATCTCGCGCGCCTGGATCTCGATGTCGCTGGCCATGCCCTGCGAGCCGCCCGAAGGCTGGTGCAGCATCACGCGGGCGTTGGGCAGCGCGGCGCGCTTGCCGGGCGCACCGGCGGCGAGCAGAACGGAACCCATCGAGGCCGCCAGACCCACGCAGATCGTCGCCACTTCGGGCTGGATGAACTGCATCGTGTCGTAGATGCCGAGCCCGCTGTACACCACGCCGCCCGGCGAGTTGACGTACATGTTGATGGGCTTGTCCGGGTCCTCGCTGGTCAGCCACAGGAGCTGCGCGATGGTCAGGTTGGCGATGGTGTCGTTGATGGGCGTGCCCACGAGCACGATGCGCTCTTTGAGCAGGCGGCTGAAGATGTCGTAGGCCCGCTCGCCGCGCGAGGTCTGCTCGACCACCATCGGCACGAGGCCGCTCATGGGCTGGTCGCCCAGGCCGCCCTTGGCGATGTCGTCGGGGAGGCGGTGGAGACCTTTGCTGAACTTGATGAAGTCGTCAACCATAATGGGCAGATTGGGCTTGAAAAGGTGGGGCGGCTAACCGGGCCCTATGCGGCCGGTTCCTCTTCAGAGGACACGCCGGTGGCGCTTTCGTTGCCCTCGCCCGCCTCGTCGTCGGCCTCGCTGCGCTGCGCTTCGAGTTCGGCTTCGACCTCTTCCATCGTCTTGTCCTCGTACGTGAAGCGGCCTTCGAGGGCGGCAAAGAGCTTCTCGCTCAGCAGCCGCTGTTCGAGCTGGTCCATCATGCCCTTCATGCCTTCGTAGTAGCGCCGCAAAAGCTGCGGGTCGAGGCCCGAACCGGCGGCGGTGGCGAAGTAGGTGTCGAAGTCCTCGTCCGTCACGGCCACGCCTTCCTGCTCGATGAGGTGATCGCGGATAAGCATCCAGCGGGCCTGCCGCTCGGCTTCGGGGCGCATGGCCTGGCGGAAGCCGTCGAGGTCGAACGTGGCGGGCAGCTCGCGGCCTTCTTCGGCATAGCGCGTGCGCAGGCGCTCGACGAACGATTCGAGGTAGAGTTCGAGCGCGCTCTGGGCCACGGGCACCGGGTAGGCCGCCGTCAGCTTCTCGATGATCTGCGTCTCGGCGTAGTCGCGCTGGCGCTGCTGCCACGACTTCTCCAGGTCGGCGCGGATGTCGGCGCGGAGGGCGTCGAGGGTTTCCATCTGGCCGTTGGAGACCGTCTTGGCCCACTCGTCGGTGGCTTCGGGCACCTGGCGGCTGAGCACCTCGCGCACGGTTACGCGGTAAGGGTGCGTGTGCACGTGGTCGGCGTCGCCGTGGGTCAGACGCACGTCGAACACGTCGCCCTGCTTTTTGCCCACGAGTGCTTCGCGCAGTTCCTCTTTGAGGTTCTCGTCGTCCATGCGCACCTTGACGCCCTCCTCCTTTTTGCCGATGAGGGGCGTTTGCGTGGCCTCGTCCAACTGCTGGAGGTCGAGCGTGGCGGCGTGATCGTCCCCGATGGGATCGTTCTCGGCGGGCTCCGTAGCGGCGGCGCGCTGGCGCAGACGCTCCAACTCCTCGTCTACCTCAGCGTCCGAAACGTCGTGCACCAGGCGCGAAAGGGTAATTTCACTCAGGTCGCCCAGTTCGACGGCGGCGCGCACGCCGAAGCGGACGGTGGCCTTGAGGTCGCCCTCGCCGTCGTAGTCGAGCGCCGTCAGCGCCGGGCGTCCGATCACGTCGTAGGCCGGGTTGTCGAGCACCTCTTCTTCAAAGGCGTACTGCACTTCCTTCTCGGCAATCTCGGCGGCGATTTCGCGGCCGTAGAGTTTGCGCACCATCTGCGCGGGGGCCTTGCCCTGGCGGAAGCCACGCATCTGCACGCGGCTGCGGTAGGTCTTGAGGGCGGCGTCCATCTTGGGACGCAGCGCGTCGGCCTGTTCGGTGAGTTCGAGTTCGTAGTCGGCAGGGCCAACCTGCTTGATTTCGGCGTGCATGAGGCGGCGGGGTGCGGCGTAAAGAAAAACGCGAGCCGGCGCTGCCAGCCGCGTTCAGGGCGGTATCGAATTAAGCCGTTTTTAGAGCCGCCGAAAGGCCGTACGGTTCCAGGCCGGGAGCGCCGTGACGGCAAAGAAGCGGCGAAGCCGGCAGGCGCGCAGGGGCTTACGTCTTGCCCGAAATGTCACGCCGCCGGCTTCACAGACGTTTTGGCTGGCGTCCGGGCGGCCCGCCGCGGTCCGTTCATCAACTCCTGAAGTTTGGCTTTCCACAGCCCCGCCCCGCGCAGCCGCCCTGCCAGCACGCGCCCTTCGGTCAGCGTGAGGGTGAAGTTGGAAGCGTCGTGGTCGGTCGTCTGCCACCGCACGTCGCGGATGCTGCTCAGCGGAATCACCTCGCGGACGCGCCCGAAAGCGCGCCGCTCGATGCGGTCGGGAAAAAGCAAGAGGCGGCCAAAAGGAAGCCGGCTGCCCGCCTGTTGAAAGGCGTGGGAGAGCAGCGGCTGGTTCGATTTGGAGGCTTGGGACATAAGAAACCAACGGGGTGGTGAGCACCTGCGCAGCAACAGCGCAAACAACTGTAATGGCAGAAGTAACGACCAGCGCCCCTTCAATACGTGCAGAAGACGGGAAATACCCGCCCGCGCCCGGAGAAGAAGATGTTACGAGGGGGGAGAAATGAGCAATGGTCAATGGGCAATAGGCAACGGAAGAAGGCGTAGGGGCGCAATTCATTGCGCGCGGCTCTCCGCGGTGCTTTCCTGTGCCGTGGCACGTCCTCGCGCTAAAAATCCAGACCTACGGACAGGTAGGTGCGCCGCTTGCCGAACGTTCTGCCGTCGAAGGGCCACGCGAAGTCCAGCCGCACGGGGAAGCCGAAGGCGATGGTGCGCAGGCCGAAGCCACTGCCCACGCGCAGGTCGTCCAGTCGGCGCTTGCCGTCCTCACCCACCGTTGTCAGGTTGAAGCGCCGGTCGGTGCTGCGTCCGCCCCAGAGGGCCCCGGCGTCGGCAAAGGCGGTGCCCTGGATGTTGTAGAGCGGAAAGAGCGGAAGCGGGCCGGGAATGAGGGCGGCCACGAGCGGAAAGCGCCACTCGGCATTGACGAGGCCGAAGTACGAGCCGTTCTCGGCGTTGAGCTTGTAGCCGCGTAAGGGCAGCACGGGCGTGGCGAAGGCGAAATCCGTCAGGTCGGTGATGGGGAAACGGTTTTCGCTGTCGAAGCGGGGCGTGAGCCAGTTCTGGACGCCGGCGGTGTAGAAAAGCTGCGGGGCGGGGCCCACCGAAGCCGCGCCCGAAGCGCGCAGCGCGAACGTGTACTGGCCCCCGGCCAGCGACGTGTAGGCGCGGGCGTCGAACAGCACGGTGACAAAGCGCGCCGGGCCCCCGGCCAGCGAAGCCGGACTGCCGGACACGCTGAGGGCGATGCGCGAGCCGTCCGTCGGGTACAGATACCCCGGCGTGGTCACGTCGCGCGTGAAGGTGACGGAGGGGTAGAGCAGGGTACGCGTAAGGGGCGGCTCGGCGGCATCGAACACGTTGGCCTGCGACACGCCCACCGCCGACACCTCGGCGTCCACGCGGCGGAATTTGTCGAACGGGTACGAAACGGCCACGCCGCCGCCGTACTGGCGGTAGCGGTAGATGCGCTCGGAGGCCACGTCGTCCGGCAGCAAGCGCGAAACGTGGAAGCCCTGCACGCGCCAGTCCAGCCGTCCCGGACGGTAGGTGTAGGAGAGTACGTAGTCCGAGTTGCGCAGGTCTATGAGCAGGTTGGTGGCGACGAAAAACTGATGGTTGCCCAGCACGTCGCTGAAGAGCAGCTGCGTCACGCCCTGGACGCCGTAAAGGGCATCGTAGGCGGCGGTGCCGTACACCAGATCGGGTGAGAACGAGAGGCGGTAGCGGCGCGAGCGGTAACGCCCATCCGGCCCGACGAGGTCGCGGGGCCTGCGCCGGGCTTCGTCGCGGTCGTAGTCTGGGCCCTGTGCCTCGCGGGCCCCTTCGTCGAAGGCCTCGCCAAACACGTAGTCGCGGAAGTCCACGCGGACGCCACCGTATTCGGTCGTGTCCGCTGGTGGGGGCAGCACGAGCGAGTCGGCGAGGGCCAGCAGGATGCGCTGGTCGGCGGTATCGAGCGGAGTGGTGCGGAAAGGTGGGCGGTAGGGCACGCCGTCGGCGGCGTCGCGCAGGAGGGGATTGCGCGTGGCCAGCCCTTCGGCGGCTACGGCGAGGGTGGGAGGTGCCTGCGGCTGGGCGGCGCGGCGCTGCGCCCACACGTTGGGCCGGAGCGGGGCGGCGGGGGTGCGCTCGAACGGGTCTTGCAACAGGTAGAGCGCGGGCACGCCGTCCTGAAGCGCGAGCAGCACGGCGCGGCTGCCGTCGGCGGAGAGCGATACCTGGGTGATGCCGGTGAGCACGTCGGTGAGGGGCCGTGCTTCGCCCGTCGTCAGGTTTTGCTCAAACAGGTTCGGGACGCCGTTGCGGTCCGAGAGAAAGAGGACGCGGGTGCCATCCGGGGCGGGCTGGGCGTTGGTGTCGTCCCACGCCGCCGGGCGCGTCAGGCGCTCGGCCACGGTGCCGCCCAGTGGCAGCCGGTAGAGGCTGTAGGTGCTGCTATGCCCGCTCATGTCGAACGATTGGGCCGTGTGCTGCGTCACGGCGAGGGAGTCTCCCCGGTCGCTGTGGAAGTAGAGGTACTGGCCGTCGCGGCTCCACGCGGGCGCGTGGTCGGAAAAAACGTCGTTCGTAAGCGCCGTCACCGCGCCACCTGCAAGGCTGAGCAGGTAGAGGTCGCCCTGCGCGTCGCGGCTGCCTGCAAACGCGATGCGGCTTCCCTCCGGACTCCACGCCACCGACACCACCTGATCCACCTGTGGGATGGGGTAGCGGCGCGTTTTCCCGGCCTGCACGTCCACCACCACGATGGCGTCGGTGGGGCCGCTCTTGGCCGCCACGGCCAGGCGCGTGCCGTCCGGACTCCATGTGAGGCCGGGCGAGAGGATGCGCAGGCTCTCGAAGTCGGTGTTGTTCTGCCCCTCGGCCACTTCAGCCTCGACCTCGCCATCTGACGTGCGGGCCACGTACACGTTGAAGCGTCCGCCCTGTGCGGCGATAAAGGCCACGCGGTCGCCCTGGGGCGAGAGGGCAGGGGCGGCGGTGTAGCCCGCGCGCCGGCTGCGCCGCGCGAGGGGGCGGGCGATTTCCTCCACCTTCTCGCGGGCGGCCAGTTCGGGGAAATACACCTCGCGCAGCGCCGCCTGCCACTGGTCGGAGAGTTCGTCGAGTCCCAGCCCGGTCGTTACGCGGAAGGCATCCTCGAAGCGGCGCGCGCCCCGCACGGCCTGAAGGAGTTCGCGCACCTTGTCCGGACCGTATTGCTCGGCCAGATAATCGAACACGCTCTGCCCGCCCCGGTAGGCCATGTAGCCGCCCAGGTAGGAGATGGGCGGCAGGCTGTTTTCGAGGACGGCGTCGCGCACCCACAGGTCGGACTCCGTATCCCAGCCGAGTGCGGCGTACTCGGCCAGCCCCTCGTTGAACCAGAGGGGAATTTGCAGGCGGATGTTGTTGCGGATCACGCTCTGAAGTGAGCCGCCGTAGAAAAAGTCGTTGACGAAGGCGTGGACGAGTTCGTGGTGCAGCACGTGCCGAAACGTGCGGTAGTCGCCCGTAAACGGAATGGCCACGCGGTTTTTGAACAGCTCGGTCACGCCCCCGATGCCCTCGGCGTCTTCGGGCAGATCCACGGCGTTGGTGACGGCAAAGGCGTTGTGGCTCTGGTACACGAGCAGCGGCACGCGCCCGTCGATGTCGTGCTGGAAAAGGCCGGCGAGAGAGGCGTAGGCTTCTTCAGCAGCCTTGGCGGCGAAGTCGGCCAGGTAGTAGCCTCCCTCGGCGTAGTACACGTCGAAGTGCTCGGAGCGCACCACGCGCCAGTCCTGCTTCTCGTACTGCACCTTGTTCTTGCCGTAGGAGAAGTATTGCGCCTGCACGCGCGGCACGGCGGCAGCCAGCAGGGTCAGGGCGCAGAGAAAACGGAAAAACACGGCGCGGAGAGTAGACAGCGGGCGTGGCATCGGCAAGGCTACGCGCTGCGCGCGCCTACCGACAGAGCGGTAAACGAACGCGGGCGCGGCGTAGTACCGCCGCGCCCGCAGGCTGTTCGTGGCAGCCACCGTGGCCTGGGTGGTGGACGTTACCGGCCGAAGCTGTACGAGAACGTGAAGTAGGGAATCGGAATGAACTGCACCTCGCCCCCTCCGATGGCGACGACGGGGGCGATGTCGGCTGAGAGCCGCTCGCCGAAAAAGCGGACGCCCGCCGAGAGCAGCGCGCCCATCTCGCCGCCGCCGAAACCGATGTAGTTCTCGGTCAGAAACTTGACGTTGTTCGACAGCTGCTTTTCAAAGCCGAGCACGAGCGCGCCGCCGTCGGCCACGTCGAGGTCTTCGTCCTCGACCTTCGCGTACACGCCCAGCCCGCCGATGGTGAAGGCCTGCTCGGGCGTGCCGATGGTAGCGACGCCGTAGAACGTGCCGCCCACGCTGCCCTCCGAATCGCCGTAGACGACGAGCGCGCTGGCCCCGACGGCAAAGCTGAACGTCTCGGTCTGCACGGGCGTCACCTTGCCGTTGAGGTTGAGCACGCCCGCCCCCTCGATGGGAATGGTGGCCCCCACCGACACGTCCACGTTGTCGGTGAGGCCGTAGGCGACGGTGGGAAAGATGAAGTAGGTGCCGAAGCGCCCCGTGCCCGCGCTGAGCGAGCGCGCCGTGGGGAAAAACAGCAGGCGCGTCGGGTTGGGGTCGCCGCGCAGGAAGCCGCCCATGAAGGGGTCGAGCTCCCGGATCTGGGCGCGCGGAATCGTGGTGCGCAGCCCGCTGTCACTTTCGAGAACGATCTCGGCGGCGGTGGCCGAGGTGAGCGTGCCCGTGAGTACGGTGCCGTCGGTGAGGATGACGCGGTAGCGGGCACCCACTTCCTGCGCGGCGGCGTCAGGAGCGTGGAGCGCGGCTACTACGGGCAGCACGAACGCGAGCAGAAGCAGGATACGACGCATGGCTTGCGGAGGTCAGAAGGAGCGGAGCGCCGGCGTGGTGCCGACGGGACGGGCGGAAAGTAGCACCCCTCTGCCTCTGTTGCATCAGCAGGCGTGCCATCTTGCTCCGCCCCCTCGTTAAGTGCAGTCCACGCGGCGGGTTGGTAGCCCGCGCGAGAGGGTGTTCCGGACGTGCCCGTGCAGCACCGGGTGGACGGAGGTGCCCACGCCGGTAGCCAGCCGCTCAGGCATAGCGTACCCAGCGCGCCAGGTCGCGCAGCGTCGGTTTTTTGCCGTACATGAGGATGCCCACCCGGTAGATGCGAGCGCTCACCCAGATGGCTCCGAGAAACGCACCGACGAGCAGCACGAACGAGAGGGCCACCTGCCAGAACGGGACGCTTGTCACGCTCATGCGTACGAGCATCAGGATGGGCGAGAAAAAGGGCACGAGCGAGAGCAGGACGGAAAGCGTGCTGTCCGGGCTCGTCATCACGGGCGTCATGAACATGAAAGCCAGGATGACGGGGATCATGATGGGGAGCGTGAAGCTCTGCGCATCCTGCATCTGCTCGATGGCCGACCCGGCGGCGGCGAAGAGGCTGGAATAGAGCAGGTATCCGCCCACGAAAAAGAGCGCGAAGGCGACGAGCAGGGCCGCCACGTTGTCGGGCAAGAAGGCGCCCACTTGTGCCAGCGCGTCCGCCACTTCGGGGCTGTTCGCGTCTGGCGCGCTGGGCGTGCCGCCGACGAGCGCGATGATCGGGCCGGCAAACGCCATGAGCGCGACGGCCAGGCCCACCCACGTCAGCATCTGCACCAGCCCGATGGCGCCCATGCCCAGCACCTTCCCCATCAACAACTGGAACGGTCGCACGCTCGACACCATCACCTCGACGACGCGGTTGGTCTTCTCTTCGAGCACGCTCTGCATCACGAACGAGCCGTAGAGCAGCACGGCAAGGTAGATGAGGAAGCCCATTGCCATGCCCAGCGCGGTGCCGCCCACTTCGCCCCCGGCACTTTCCTCACCGGCTTCGTCCACGCGTGTGGCGCGCAGGCCCACGCGGGCGTCGAGTACGGCGCGCACTTCTGCGGGCGCGCCGATGCGGGCCAGGCGTTCGTCCTGCACGGCCCTTCGGATGCGCTCGCGCAGCGCCTCCCGGAACAGTGCACCACCCGAACGGCTCAGGTACTCGGCCTCGCCCTGTCCGTCGAGCAGCGCAGCGGGCAGCAGGAGGCCGGCGTCGTACACCTCGGCGCGCACGGCGCGGCGCAGCGAATCGGGCGTGATCTGCACGGGCACGACGGCGGCGTCTTCGGGCAGCGTCAGCCGCTGCGCGAGCACGCCCGTCTCGTCCACCACAGCCACCTGCTCGATCTCGGAATCGGCGGTGGCGATGCCCACGAGCACGCCGATGGCGATGACGGCCAGAAAGCCGAAGGGCACGAGCAGGGTGGTGAGGATGAACGCCTTGGTGCGCACGCGGCGCATGAACTCACTGCGGAAGACGATCCAGATGTTGCGGACGGCGGGGGACATGGGGGAGAGAATGGTTAATGGTCAATTCGGCAATGGGCAATTGTCAATGGCGAGGCCGTAGGGGCGCAGCGTGCTGCGCCCTGCCATTCATTGCGCCCTAATCGTAGCACCGGAGCCGTAGGGGCGTGCCGTAGCACGCCCTGCGCTCACCCGGCCTCTCCGACGGCGCGGACGAAGATCTCGTTCAGGGGCAGCTCGGTCACCTCGAAGCGGTACAGTTCGTCCACGCGCGCCAGGGCGGCGTCGAGCACGCGGCGCGGCGGCGTACCGTCGAGCAGTTGCAGTTCGGCGTGGGTGTGCGTGCGAGCGGTGGCGCGCACCAAGTTCTCGGCTACCAGGGCGTCCACGAACGAAGCGTCACCCGCGAAGTCGAGTTGGACGGTGCCGCGTCCGTAGCGCCCTTTTACCTCGCGCAGCCCGCCCTGCAAAATCACCTTTCCTTTCGAGATCAGGCAGATGTCGTCGCACAGCTTTTCGACCTGTTCCATGCGATGCGAGGCGAAGAGGATGGTTTTGCCCTGCTGCCTCAGTTCGAGCACCACGTCTTTGAGGAGGTCGGCGTTGATGGGGTCGAGGCCCGAAAACGGCTCGTCGAGGATGACGAGGT
>CBDUBO010000060.1:0-9313 GCA_965365405.1 uncultured Rhodothermales bacterium
GTCGAGTACATGAGGCCGAACATCACCACCGTCGAGGTGGCGATCATGGCCGCGAAACGCTTGTAAGACACGGGTTCAGGGGTAGAAGGGTGAGAAAGGTCCAGGGAGCAGCGCCAGACAGGCATACTCGCCAAAGTTAGCCGGTAAGCCGGAAAGCACTCTTAAATGGCGCAAAGGCTGTGTAAAGAGCCCGTGACGGTGCCGCACTCTGCGCAGGGCGGCCTGGTTCGATTACCACCGCGCGGACGTGCCGCGCACGTCTAAGTGGATAAACGGCCCTCGGTGCGGCGCGGGTGCGTAGAGGCCCAGCCCGCCTGCCAGCACGCCGCCATAGAGTGTGTCAAGCGGTTCGGCAAGGCGGTAGAGCACGCGGGCGTCTTCGGCAGTGATCTGCCCGTCGCCGTCCAGGTCGTCCATCGTGCCGTCTGCATCGGCGTCCACGAACACGTCGGCGGCGAGCCCGTAGAGGTGCGCGCTGAACGTCGTTTCGTTGCCGATGGCGGCGTTGTACTGCGGCGTTCGGTAGCCACTCATCACGAACAGGGTTTCCACGGCGTAACCAGCCGCCCGCACCCGTTCGAGCAGCGCTTCGAGCTTGAGCAGCAAACGGGGATGGACGAGCAGGTACTTGGGATACCCACCGGGCTGCTTGCAGAGAAACTGGCCGAGCGTAAAGTGGGGTGACACCGGGACGGCGGCCTCTGCGGGGCTGCGCACGGCCACGAGCCCTTCGGGCGGCGCGTAGAGTGGGTTGCCTCCGTACGCCGCGCGCGGGTACTGCCCGATGGCGTAGCCGTTGAGCACGGTGGCCCGCACGTTGAAGGGCTCGTACACGAAAGGGGTGATCTCCGCCCGCGCTCCACGCGCGTCGCGTAGCGAGAGGCGGTAGCTGCCGGGCGCAGCAGGCGGCTGCCACACCACGCCGCTGCTGTCCACGGCCACACTTCCGCCTGATGCCTGCGCGGTGAGGGGCCGCGCTGCGCCCTGCACGCGCAGGTGCACCGCCTCGCCGGGGAGGGTGAAGACGGCGCTGTGCCGGTAGGGCAACGGCACGTTTTCGTGGTGGAGAGAGAAAGCGGCCCGGCCACCGGGCGGCTCCTGAAAGCCGGAAACGGCAGGCGCCGCCACCGTGCTGTCGGACGGCGGGCCAGGAAGGGCGTCGGGCGCGGTGCGGGTGGCGAAGACGAGCCAGAGGTAGCCCGCGCCCAGCAGCGCCATCAGCCCCAGCCCCAGCCGGAAGCGCCGCTTCATACCTCGGCGGGTGTGCCCAGCGACGCGCAGGCCGCCTGCGTCTGCGCGCTGCGTCGCCGGGCGAGGGCCGCGTCCAGGCGGGCGTCGTGGCCGTACACGTCGTCGCGGAACTGTACCGTGCCGTCTTCCTCGGCCCACGCCGTCAGGTAGGTGAGGTAAACGGGCAGACGGCGCTCCAGGCGCACGTTCTGCTCGCGTTCCTGCTGCATCGCCTCGCGGATGCGGGTTTCGTCCCAGCCTCCGTTTGCGTCGAGTACGAAGCGCGCAAAGGCGACGGGGTCGGCCAGGCGCACGCAGCCATGGCTGAAACTGCGTGTTTGCTCGCTGAAGAGCGCATCTGCCGGGGTATCGTGCAGATAGATGTTGTAGCTGTTGGGAAACATGAACTTGACGTGCCCGAGCGCATTGTGCGGGCCTGGCGTCTGCCGCACGCGCACCTCGCCGCTCTCGACGGCCGCTTCGGTGAGCAGGGCCGGGCTGACGACCTCTTCGCCGGAGACGACCTGGTAGTGGTTGGCAGCGAGGTAGCCGGGGTCGCGCCGCGCCTTAGGCAAGATCTCCTCCAGCGTGATCGAGGGCGGCACGTTCCAGTACGGCGCGAACACGACGTACTGCATCGTGTCGGCGAAGATGGGCGTCTGGCTGTACTCGCGCCCCACCACTACGTCCATCTCAAGGGCGCGTTCGCCGTCGCGGTAGGCGTACAGGCGATAGTCGGGGATGTTGACGAGCACGTACTGAGCACCCAGGTCGACGGGCATCCAGCGGCGGCGCTCCAGGTTTCGTTCGAGCTGGCGCACGCGCGCCTCGGCGGACACGTTGAGGGCGACGCGCGTGTCGGCGTCCACCGCGCCGGTAGAGGGCAGCCCGTGCCGCTGCTGGAAACGCCGCACGGCACCGGCTACGAGGCGGTCGTACGGGCCCGTCCCTGTGGCTTCCAGGTCGTCCGAGGCGGCGAGGCGCTGGCGCAGCGCCTGTACGGCCGCGCCGCTGTCGCCCGGTGCCAACTCCCGCGGGACGGTGGGCCAGCCGCCCCTTTCGGCAACGGCGCGGTAGCGCTGGAGGGCCTGGTGGAGCGCGGCATAGCCCGCGTGCTGCGCCTGGAGCGCGCCCCGCAGGTCGCCGTCGGAAACGCGTCGCAGCGCGGCCACTGCGTCGAAGCGCTCGCCCCGCATGTGCCACTGGCCGTTCACGTCTTCCGGGCGCAGCCGCCCCTCGGTCACGTCCTGCGCGTAGCGCACGAACGCGCCGGCAAGGGCCATCTCCAACTCGGCGAGGGCACGGGCACGGGCGGTGTCGGAGGGCACGTCGCCGTAAGCCCGGGCGTAGCGCGCCTCAATGTCCGCCACACCATAGTCCGCCGGGTTGAGGGCGTGGTCGGCGGCGTGGCAGAGGACGTAGAGGAGCGAGTCTGCCTCTGCACTCAGCCGGTCCTGCTGCGTCCAGTAAGGCGCGTAGTCGCGGGCGTCGTAGAAGGCGAGCAGCACGGAGTCGCCCTGGGCTTCCGCCGTCTGCCGCAGCGACGATTTGATTTCGCTCAGGCTCACGTCGCCGCAGGCGGTGAGGGCAAGCAGGAGTAAAAGGGGGAAATAACGAAGCATCGGGAAGGTGGAATGAGGCCGCGCCTCCAACCTTCCCGATGCCTTCGGGTTTGTCGCCTGCTGTGACGAGGCCGTGCCTAATGGTCCGGCAGCCACGCGCCGATCAGAACGGCGGCGCAATGCGCAGCCAGAGCGTCGGGCGCAGGCCGAAGCCCTCGTCGCGCAGCGGCCACGCCACTTCCAGGCGCACCTGCCGGTCGTCCAGCCCGATGCCAAAGCCTGCTGCGCCAAAGGCGTCATCCATATTGAAAGCGTCCCTGCTACGATTGACCCACCCGGCGTCGGCAAAGCCGAAGAGCTGGAGATCGTCGAGCAGATCGTCGAGCAGGCCGTGCTGATCCACAGTCACTTCGGCGTTGGCGGCTACCATGCGGGTGCCGTAGAAGACGTTTTGCGGGTAGGCGCGCACCGACCCGACCCCGCCGAGGGTAAAGCCTTTCTGGAAGGGCACGTCGTCTCCGTAGGCCGACCCAGCGCGCAGGCGCAGGCTTAGGCTCGTCTGGTGCGAAGTGGGCACGTAGAGCCGTCCGTCGGCCACGACGCGGGTGAAGTCGAAGTCGCCGCCGAGGCCCTGCCCCACCTCCACGTCGGCGCGCAGGGCGGCCCCGCGTGGCAGGCCCGTCAGGTCGCGCACGCGCCCTACTTCGAGCGTGCCGATCAGGCTGCGGCTGCGCCCCTCGCTGGCAAGCGGGTTGAGGCGGAACGGATCGCCGCCGAAAAGCGACCACGTGGCGTTCTTTTCGAGCGCGCGGTGCTCCTCGTCGCGGTAGCCAGCCTGCACGCGGCCCACGCGGCCCAGCTGCGTCTCGCTGTAAACGGTCCAGCCCTCAGTTTCGTAGTAGTCGTAGAAGTCGTGGCGGGCGAAAAAGGCGGCCAGGGCATTTTCGATGGGATCGGCCTTCCAGGCGTCTTCGGTCGTGGTGCCCAGGCGGTAGTAGCCGCCCACCTTGGTGGCGAACGCGCCGCGCGGCGTCACGCGCAGGTCGAGGCCGGCGCTGTAGCGGATGTTTTCGAGGGCAAAGCCGTAGCCGACCTCGCCGAAGAGGCGGGTGGGGCGGTAGGCGTCCAGTTCGAGTGGCCCGCGGCGCAGCCCGAGGTAGAGGCCCTCGACGCGGTTGTAGCGCACAGGTAGGCCCTGCTGCACGGCCCCGTCGGACCAGAAAAGCTCTTCGCCGATGCGGAGGTTGAAAGCGTGGCGACTGCGGTAATGCCGCCACCGCTCCCTGCGGTCGTCCTGGCGCTCTGCGTCCGTATCGTCTTCCCAGCGGGCCTCATCGTCTTCGTCCTCCCACGCGCTGTCCGCGTCGCCGCCTTCGGCACGCCAGCCCTGGCGGGCCTCGTGGCGGTCGTTGTGGGTCCACCCGTCGCTGTCGCGCACGGTGTCGAGCAGGGTGCGCAGCCCTTCGATGATGGGGTCGAGGCGTCCGGCAGTCACGGCCTGGCCTTCGGCCCGCAGGTCGTCGCGCAGGCGGAGCACGCTGTCGAGCAGGTCCTGCACCTGACGGGCCAGGTCTTCGTCGGCAGAAGCTGGCGCGGTGTTGAGCGCGAGGGCGTCGAACGAGTGCGCGATGGGCACCAGGCGGTTGCCGAGGTCAGGCGTGGAAGCCTGTAGAATGGATTCGCGCAGCGTTTCGAGCAGAACGCGCACGGTCGTCGAGACGGTGCGGGCGTTTTCCCGGTCGGGCGTCTGGGCCTGTGTGGGCGTGGCCAGGAGGCCAGCAAGGACGAGGGCGGTGAGGCAGTAGAGGAGGCGCATGGCAGAGCGGTTCTGTGCGCTCCCTACGTCTGGCGCCTTCCGGGTGTTACAGCCGCGCGCAACAGAGTCGGCAGGGGGCGGATCAGAGCCAGCGTGGCGCGCCGGGTTCGGCATCCGGCTCCGCGTCAGTGCCGAGGGCGTGAAGCGGCTTCCAGGTGGGCAGCTCGCCCTGCTTAAGCGCCTGCCAGGCTGGATGCGCGGGAGGGGCAGGCGTAGCGGGATGGCGGTGTCCATCGCCGCGTTTGACGGGTACCACGAGCGGCGTGTCGCGGCTGAAGAGGGGGCCGCGTTCGGGCTGGCGAAAGACAGACACGATTTCGGCGCGGGGGGCAGGCGCTTCGCGGAAGACGCTTTCGAGCACTTCGCGCGGTGGAAGGGTGCCGTCGCACGGCGTGGCGAGGCGGGTCAGGTTGCGGCGGGTGATCTCCCGCAGGTGAATGGTGCGGTGGCGCGGATCCACGCCTGTCGCGTAGCCCAGCGGAATCAGATATGACGTAGAGAGAGCGAAACCGCGTAGGTCCACACATAAGCCGGTCACCTCCCCGCCGGGCGAGCGAACCCAACCGGAGACCGTCCCGAGACGAACTCCAACGGCATCCAGCACGCCATAGGTGGCGAAGCCGGATTCCGGATCCGAGGAGGAAGTCTTGTAGAGCGACCAGTCCGGCGAGGGGGGGGGGCCAGTCTGTGGGGCACGCGAACTTGGTGCGTGTTCCATGGGGGCAAAATAGGGTGCCTCCTCTCTCGTAGTGCGGCGCGTGGCCGCCCTAAAAAGCACTTTGCCGGTGGCCTCATTACCTTTGATCCAGAGGCGTTGCGTCGCGTGCGCCAAACCTTCCCGGCGGTGCTCCGCCCGTCCTGTTTGTATGGCACCCCCGACGGGCGCTACGGGCGCAGGCCCGCGAAAACGCGCTCGAACCGGTCGGCAATATGGCCGATGGGGAACGTCTGCTCGGCGTAGGCGCGGGCGTTGCGCCCCCTGCGCGTACGCCCTGCCGCGTCACCCGCCAGCACGGTGGCGGCGCGGACGAAGCCGTCCACGTCTGCAGGGCCCACGACGGCCCCGGCCTCCTCGCGCACCACGATGCGGGCGGCCAGGTTTTCGGGCGGCACGGCCAGTAGCACGGGCTTGCCGCCGCACAGGTAGGCCAGCACTTTCGAGGGCACGGAAAAGACGCCTGCGTCGGGTTCGAGCACGGCCACGAGCACGTCGGCGGTGGCGAGCACGTCGGGCATCGTTTCGAACGGCTCGAAGGGCAGCAGGTGCAGGTGGGGCAGCGCTTCGTGCTTTTTGCGCTCAGCCAGCCAGTCGGCCCCGGCCCCCTGCGTCAGCACGAGCACGCGCACGTCTTCGCGGTCGCGGAAGTGGCGGGCCAGCCGGAGAATCAGTTCGGGGTTGTGCTTCATGCCCATCGTGCCGGCGTAGACGAAGTTGAACGTCTCTACGGCCTCGTGGGCGCGGCTCCAGGCGTTGTCGCGGGGGCGCAGGGGAATTTCCTCGATGGGAGCCCAGTTCTCGATCGTCGTCATCCTTTCGTCCGCTACGCCCCACTGGGCCAGCAGGGGCCGGAAGTCCTCGGTGATCATGACGACGGCCTGGCTTTGGCGCAGCATCCGTGCTTCGAGCGCCATGTAGTAGCGGCCGATGAGTTCGCCCGCGACGGGCAGCTTGCGCCGGAGCAGCCGGTGCGTGGCAATGCCGATGATGTCCTGGAGCCAGAACACGAACGGCACGTCCATTTGCCGCGCGGCGCGCAGGAGGCGGCGCTGCACGTCGAGCGGGGCGTTGGAGGAAAGGACGGCGTCGGGGCGCGCCTCTTCGAGTGCCCGCGCCACCATCCTTCCGAAGCTGTTCTCCTGCCGGAAGCGCTTGACGAAGTTGAACTTCTCCAGTGGCTCTTCGAGCGCGAGCGGCAGCAGGCGCAGCGTCTCCGGGTCGTCCGGGCGGGGGGTGACGCCGCCGGGGTTGAACGGGTTGGAGGGGCAGTAGGCGAACGTGACCTCGTGGCCGCGCCGCGCCAGCTCGCGTGCCAGCTGGGTGGGGTAGGCGTAGGCCGTGAAGTCGTGCAGGAAGAGGCGCATGGGTTCAGGCTTTGGGCAGGGTGTCGAGCAGCAGGCACCAGCGCTGGGCAACGGTGCGCGGGTGGAACTGCCTGTCGAAACGTATGCGCGCGGCTTCTGAGAGCCGGATCCACGTCCTCTCGTCGCGCAGCCGTTGCAGCCCCTCTGCAACCGCATCCGGGTTCTGTGGAGCGACAAAGAACCCTTCTGCTGCGTCGTCCAGGATCTCCGAAATCCCCCCCTGCCGGGTGGTGATGACGGGCGTGCCCGTGGCAAGGGCTTCGAGAATCGTGAGGGGTTGTGCCTCGGTGGGGTAATAAGTGGGCAGGACGAAGGCGTCGGCGTTGAGGTAGAGCCGACGGGCAGCCGCGCGATCAGTCACCATGCCTGCGTGGGAGATGCGACTGGTTAGGCCGAGCCGCTCAACCTCCTGCTCGAAGGCTATCTGGTCCTGTATGCTGTTCCACCTGCCGGCAAAGACGGCTTCTTCGAGGTGACCGGCCTGGTGGAGCAAGGCAGCTGCGCTCAACACGTCCAGGTAGCCTTTCTCTCTGATCATGTTGCTCAAAAACAGTAGACGGAGACCTTTTCGCGGCGTGCGCAGGCGGCGTACGCGCAGTTCGTCTTCGGTGGCAATGGCCTGCTCATCTATCGTGTTGGGAATGACGTGGCGCTTGGAAGCGGGCAGCCACCGGGCGCACTTCTCGCTGAGCATCTCGTTCAGAAAAACGAACGCCGTTACGCGGTCTACCATGCGCGCTACGGAGGGTCGCGCCCACAATCTGCCGAAGAGCGAGTCAAAATTGCCCTGATGTACCACGGCGAACACGCGCTGCCGTGGCTGAAGCAGGGGAAGCACGATGGCGGCGTCGCGGATGTGGCCCAGCGGGGTGGGCGAGACGGCAGGCCAGAGTACATCGGCCTGAGGGTGAGCGGCGAGGCTACGGGCCCACGCCCTGCGTTGCTTCAGAAAGTGAAACGCCACATCGGGGCGCAGGCGCACCGCACCGCTCGTACGGTGCGCGGAGCCGCTGGAAAGGTTTATGCGGTGTACGGCGCGCTCGGCAGCAAGCAGGGAGGCGAGGCGCTCCGTGGCGACGGCCTGCCCGGTCAACGGGGGTGGGAAAAAACCCAGTACTACAGTCTCCTGTTCAGGCATCTCGTACCGCGTGAAAACGGTCAACAGGGCCGTTTACGACTCGCATGGCGAAGAGGGCGAGGCGCACGATCCAGGAGAGACCGCGCCGTGCTCTCGGAGATCCGTCACGTATGGCCTCCCAAAGCCCCTGGGCGAAGTGCTGGGGCGTGAATGCAGCGACGATACGCTGAGAAGCCTGCCCCATACGGTGCCGCTGCCCTGCGGGCGTAGACGCGATGCGTTCTAACAGCGCAGCCAGAGCGCTTTCGTCGGTAGGGTCGAAGCACCATCCGTTTTCGCCCTCCTCCACCAGGTCTATCGCGCAGCCCGCGTGGCGTGACACCAGCACGGGTAAGCCGGTAGCCATCGCCTCGTTGACAGCGAGTCCCCAAGTGTCTTTCAGCGTAGGATGTACAAGCGCGGCCGCCCGTGCGTAATAAGCGGCCAAGGCATCCATCTGCACGAATCCCGTCAGGGTAACGCCCTCGATCCTTTTCTGCGCGATGAGGCGTTCGAGTTCGGGGCGGAGGGCTCCATCGCCCACGAGTACAAGTCGCCACGGCTTGGCTGCCTGCGAGCGATAAGTGTAGTAGGCTCGGAGCAGCCCGTCGAGGTTTTTGACAGCCAGATACCGGCTTACGCAGACGAAGTACGGCTCGTCCAGGTTCAGCCCCGGCAGGTGAGCGACA
The DNA here is from genome assembly GCA_965365405.1 of uncultured Rhodothermales bacterium. Taxonomy (GTDB): domain Bacteria; phylum Bacteroidota; class Rhodothermia; order Rhodothermales; family BA12; genus CBDUCD01. The sequence goes on from CBDUBO010000060.1 coordinate 8,497, forward strand.
CCTGACAGATTGGCCCTCACCTCGTCAACTTTGGCCGCAAGAGCATCATTGTCCACTACGTCGTACGGCAGAAAAATGCAGGAGGCTGGAAAGCCAAGATCGCGGAAATAGGCCATCTGGGGTGTACCTGCGAGAAGAGCCGCGTCGAACGAGCGCACGATGCGGGCTTTCAATCCTTCTCGCCACGCCGAGCGCGGCCCGTCATCGGCTTTGCTGTCCGTCATGACGACAGCCGTCCGATGGTTGTGCCGGCACCAGGCGAGGCAGGCAAGGGCATCGGGAAGGCTGTACGAGTTGATCGCCACTGCGTCAGGGCGAATTTCAGTCAGGGCCTGGTACGTCGCATCGTAAACCATGCGGAACGTCGACCCTCCCGCCGTGCCCTGAGACGCGACGCGCACCCACTCGAAGTGCTCCGGCTCGCTTGCCACCCAGCCGTAGGTGGTGTCGTGCGGCATGGTTTCCAGCGCCGTTAAACGCGCCCCCTGCACTTTGAGTAGCGCGTGCGTGGCCCGTAGACGCGCCAGGTGGTACGGGCCGAACCGGGGCCACTGCACGCAGACGTTCATGCCGCTGTGCGCTCCATCCAGGAAGCGTGGATCTCCTCGAAAATGCTGTCGAGGTTTTTGGTGATGTCCCAGCCAGGGTAGTGTGCCTTCATCTTCGACAGGTCGGAAATGTAGCAGATGTGGTCTCCGGCGCGGTTCTGGTCCACGTATTCGTACACCATCTTTTTGCCGCTCACGCTTTCGGCACGCGCAAACGCTTCGAGAATCGAAACCGAGTTGCCACGTCCGCCGCCCAGGTTGTACACCTC
>CBDUBO010000061.1:0-9234 GCA_965365405.1 uncultured Rhodothermales bacterium
TTGCGGCTGTAGCGCTGGAGGCCCTGGCTGTTGGTGCCCAGCCAGATGTTGCCCTCTCGGTCTTCAAGGATGCGCCAGACGGGTGTGCCCTGGTACACGGCTTCGATGCGCCCATCGCGCACGCGGCTGGCGCCGAGGTTGGAGCCTACCCACACGTGGCCCTCCCGGTCTTCGATGAGGGCGTATTGCACCCGCGAAACCGACGGGTCGTCGGTCAGCGGATAGGGCGTGAGCTTGTGATCGCCAAAGCGGCTCAGCGTGGTCGGCGTGCGGATCCAGACGGCGCCGTCGGAGGCGGACAGGAGCGAGAGGACGTGCGCATCTCCGAGGGGGATTTCAAAGAGCTGTTTTCCGTCGAAGCCGAACAGGCCCGCCACCGTCCCGATCCACAGGTTGCCGCTCCCGTCGCGGGTCAGGCTGGTGACTTCGGGCAGAGTCCGTCCCAGCCGAGGCGAAACGAAGCCGTCGCCGTCGAAATAGCTGATGCCGCGCGGCGTACCTGCCCAGAGCGTGCCGTCGGGTGCGACGTAGCTGGCCGTAACGGTATCGGAGGCCAGTCCGTCGGCGCGTCCGTAGCGGCGGAAGCCGCTGCCGTCGAAGCGGAAGAAGCCCCGGTTCGTCGCCATCCACACGCGCCCGTCGCCGGCGTCGGTAGCGGCATAGAGGCGTGCCTCGGCATCCCGGCGCGAGAGGCCGATGGCCTCGTAGTAGTTGGTGAAGCGTTGCCCGTCGTAGCGCGTCAGGCCGTGCTGTGTCACGAACCAGAGCTGCCCGTCGGTCGCTTCAAGAATCTGGTAGACGGCGTCGGCGCCCAGCCCATCTTCTTCGGTGAACCGTTCGAAAACCGTTCCGTCAAAACGGGCTACGCCGCCGCCGTTGGTAGCCACCCACACGAAGCCCCGCCGGTCCTGCGCCACATCGAACACCTGCGACTGCGGCAGCCCCTCGGTGATGTTGTAGCCAACGACGTGGTACTGCTGCGCCGCCGCCGGCGAGACAACCAGCAGGCTTACGACCGCGAAGAGGAGAAACGAGAAAGAAGGGGAGTTCACTGCGGGTATCGGCACATGTCCGTTGGGACAGGTATCGTCAGAAAAGGGAGAGGCCTTAACGATGTGAAGCAATGCGGATGCCAGGACGCGGCACGGTAAGAACTTGCGGCAGGTGCGCCGCGTACGAATGTGGCCCTCCCGCAAGTTGTGTTCCTCTCCGCAAACCGTCTCTGTCCATGCTTCGCCTGTTGTTGCTTCTCGCCTTCCTGTGCGCGCTTCCCTTTACGGGTACGGCGCAGAACGCGGTGTCGTGGGACACCTTTGCCCGCGTCAAGCTCGTCAAGCAGGAAAGCCGGTTCGTGCCGCAGTTCGAGGATGCTGTGATGCGCCTCAACGGGCAGCGCGTAAAGGTACAGGGCTTCATGCTGCCGCTCGACCAGGAGCCGCAGCAGGCGCACTTCATTTTGAGCGCCAACCCCACGGCCAACTGCTTTTTCTGTATGCCCGGCGGTCCGGAATCGCTCATCGAGGTCAAGAGCGGGAAGTCGGTGGCGTTTTCCTACGACCCCATCACCGTCACGGGCAAGCTCGAACTGCTCCGCGAAGACCCGATGGGCATGTATTACCGCATCGTGGACGCGCGGGTGGACTGACCGAAGACAGAGGTGATGAAGGGTTTCGTTCGCACAGCGGCACTGCTCGTCGGGGCCGCTTTTTTTGTGTCCGCCACGGGCGCGCAGCCGCTCAGCCTGGTGCTGCCCACCGACAACGACGCGCTGCTGCGCGGTGATGGGCCGGCGTTCTACATGTACACGTACCGCAATTTCGAAGGGGTGCGCTCGCAGCCCTGGGAGGGCGGACAGTACGGATTCTCGCGGGATCAGCAGCGCACGCCCGTGGGGGTGGTCTTCACGCGCTTCCACGAAGGGCTCGACATCGCGCCTGTCCGGCGCGACGGGCGCGGCGAACCGCTCGACGAGGTGCGGGCCGTAGACGAAGGGCGCGTCGTGTACGTGAGCACGAACCCGCGCGAGTCGGCCTACGGCATCTACGTCGTGATCGAGCACCAGTGGCAGGGATCGCCCTACTATACGCTCTACGGCCACCTCATGAACGCGGGGGTGCGTGCCGGGCAGCAGGTGCGGCAGGGCACACGCATCGGGCGGCTGGGCTACACCGGCACGGGCATCAACCGCACGCGCGCCCACCTGCACTTCGAGATCAACCTGTATCTGTCCGACCGTTTCGAGGCGTGGCTGGAGGGCGCGCACCCCCGCAGCCGCAACCCGCATGGTCGCTTTCACGGCCTCAACCTGGTGGGCCTCGATCCCGCTGCGCTCTACCTGGCCTTCGCCGAGAATCCGGACGTACTCATTGGCGAGGTCGTGCAGCGAGAAGCGCCCGCGTGGCGCGTGATGGTGCCGGGGGGCTACGTCCCCGAACTGGTACAGCGGTACCCGTGGCTCGCCGGAGACGCGCTTCCTGCCACGCCGCCCGCGGCCTGGATCGTGAGCCTGACCGGGTCGGGGCTTCCGTTGCGGTTCGAGGGCGTCGAGCAGGAGGTGGCGCGCCCCGTCGTCGTGCACGTGTCCGACCGCGTCCGCGAGGGGCACGAGAGCACCAACAAGCTCCTCAGCCGCAGCGGCGAGGCGTTCGTGCTGACGGAAAAGGGCACCCAGCACCTGCGGCTGCTCACGTTGTCCTTGCCCAGCGTGGGCCCCGCGCCGCGAGCTTGGTAGCGGACAGACAGGCTTTTTACGCCGCCGCGGGCTCGCTACCGGTGCAGCGCGCGTTGCCGGCGTACACCCCAACGCGTCTCCTGTCATGGAAGAGAAGAAAGGCAACCAGGCCCCCGAGCACAGCCCCTACGTGGGCACCGACCCGATGAGTTTGCCTCAGGAAGGCAAGCACAAAGCGCACGTCCACCTCGACCGCGAGGCCGTCCGGCAGGCAGAGGAGCAGCGGGCGCGCGACGAGGCGACGGAAACGGAGGAGGAGCGCGCCGCACGCATCAAGAACAGCTGAGGCGCAGGCGGTCAGCAACGAGCGGCGTGATGGCGGCACCCGAGCGCCCCGGTCAGCCGAACGCCTCGGCGAGCATCCCGGCGGTTTCCGCGAAGGGGCGGAACGTGCATCCCAGTTCCTCGACGGCGCGCCGGTTGCTGTACCAGAACCGGGCTGACACCTGCTGCGCGCGCGCGCGCGTGAGCAGCGGCGCGCGGCCAGTCAGCCGGGCCGTCCACTCGTTTACCGTACCCAGCGCGAGCGCCTGCCACAGCGGGACGACGCGGCGCGGTGGCTCGGCCCCGAGTGCGCCAGCCAGCGTCTCGATGATGTCGCGCCACGACAGGTTTTCGCTGCCCAGAAAGTAGCGGCGGCCGGTTTTGCCGCGCTCCATCGCCAGCACGTGCCCGTGGGCCACGTCGCGCACGTCCACCACGTTGGTGCCGCCCTCGGGGATGCCCGGCAGCCGCTCGTCGCGCACGCGCTGCACGATCTGGACAGTGTTTTCGCCCGCGCGCCCCGCGCCGAAGACGAGCGCCGGGTTGACGATGACGGCGTCGAGCCCTTCGGCGATGCCGCGCTGCACTTCCAGTTCGGCCAGGTACTTGGACTCGGCGTAGGACGAGTTGAAGCGCGAGGCGGTCCATTCGGCGGTTTCGTCCAGGACGGCTTCTTGGGCGCTTTCGGGCCGCCCGAAGGCCGCCATGCTGGAGGTGTGCACGAGCCGCTGCACGCCGGCGCGCAGCGCGGCATCTACCACGTGGCGCGTACCGCCGACGTTGACGGCGCGAAGCGTGGCGGTGTCCACCCCGCGTCCCTCAATGGCAGCGGCCACGTGATAAACGTGCGTGACGCCCTCGAACGCCTCCGGGAGGGATTCCGGCTCGGCCACGTCGCCGAAAAAGTGCTCGATGCGGTGCTCGATGTCGCTGAGCAGGTCGAGGCGCGAGTGCTGCCGGCGCAGGATGCGCACGCGTGCGTCGCGTTCAACAAGCTGACGGGTGAGCGTAGAGCCCACCAGGCCGGTAGCACCGGTGACGAGGACGAGGGGCTGCAAAAAGCTGAGGTGCGGGCGGTGGACAGCAGAGGGCCCGCAGGATACGGGCAGTGCGCAGGTAGCGCGAAGGCTACAAGCGTGCCTATGGCGGCGGCTGGATTTCTATTGACAGTACAACCCGCCCCTCAAAGCGGGCACGAAGAAACGAGGGAGTTTCGTTGACGTTGGGCTCTACCTGCTCTGCCGTTCCATGCGTCTGCTTCTGTTTGCCGTCCTGTTCTGCTGCGCCGCCTCCGGGCAGGCGCAGGACGTGCCCGAAATCCACATTGCGGCGGTGAAGTACGAAGGTGGGGGCGACTGGTACCAGGCGCAGACCCCACTGCCGACGTTTCTCGCCTACGTGCGCCGCAACACCCTCATTCCGGTCGCCGCGCAGGCAGACGCGGTGGCGCTGAGCGACGACCGCCTCTTCACCTATCCGCTGCTCGTGCTCTCGGGCCACGGAAACGTTCGCTTCACCGCCGACGAAGCCCTTCGCCTCAGGCGCTACCTCGAAAGCGGCGGCTTCTTGCTCATCGACGACGATTACGGCCTCGATCCCTACGTCCGGCGCGAGATGGAAAAAGTGTTTCCCGACCAGTCGTTCGTGGAGCTGCCGCACGACCATCCTGTGTACGGCGCACACTTCAGCTTTCCCGACGGGCCGCCCAAGATTCACGAGCACGACGGCAAGCGGCCCCAGGGCTTTGGCCTCTTCCACAACGGGCGGCTGTGCGTCTTTTACCTCTACGAATCCAACATCAGCGACGGCTGGGAGCCGCCCGACGTGCACAACGACCCGCCCGCGGTGCGCGAGGCGGCCCTGCGCATGGGCGTCAACATCCTCGCCTACGCGCTGATGAACTAGCGGCGGCACGGCAGATGGACTCCCTCCACATCAGGCCAGAGCAGCCTGGAGACGCCGCTGCCGTTCGGCACGTGAACGAGGCCGCCTTCGGGCGTCCCGACGAGGCGGATCTGGTGGAACGGCTTCGGGAAAAGGTGCCTTCCTACCTCGCGCTGGTCGCCACGCGCGGCGGTGAGGTGGTCGGGCACATCGCGTTCACGCCGGTTTCGGTGGCAGGCGCAGGGCGGCTCGACACGCTCGGACTCGCGCCGATGGCCGTTCTCCCGGCCCATCAACGGGCGGGCATCGGAAGCGCGCTCGTGCGGGCGGGGCTCGCTGCTTGCCGCGAGGCCGGCGCCGGGGCCGTCGTCGTGCTCGGCTATCCGGCGTACTACCCCCGGTTCGGCTTCACGCCCGCCGGCGATTTCGGCATCCTGTCGGAATACGATGTGCCGCCGGAAGCGTTCATGGCGCTCGAACTGGTGCCGGGCGCGCTGGCCCACGCGGCAGGAGTGGCGCGGTACCACGCGGCCTTCGGTGGCTGAGCGGCCCGGCCCGCTGGCGCTCAGTCCTCGTCCTCCCCGCCCGACGCGGCGGTGGTTTTCTCCAGGCGCACGCGCCCGATGCGGTTGTTCTCCACGGTCTCGACAGTGAGGTGGAGTGCTTCGTAGCGGCAGGTGTCGTCCGGGGCGGGGATGCTGCCGGTGACGTGCAGGATGAGACCGCCCAGCGTGTCGAAGTCGAAATCGTCGGTGACGAGGCCGAGTTCGAGTTCGTCGTTGAGGTCGTCGAGGTTGGCGCGGGCGTCCACGGTGTACACGCCCGGCGCGACCTCGGTGAAGAGCGCTGGCTCGTCCTCGTCGCGCTCGTCGCGGATCTCGCCCACGACTTCTTCGAGCAGGTCTTCCATCGTCACCAGCCCCGCCGTGCCGCCGTACTCGTCCACCACGATGGCCATGTGCACGCGGCGGCTGCGCAGGTCGTTCATGAGCGCGTCGAGGCGGCGGTTTTCGGGTACGAAAAAGGCGTCGCGGCGCACGAGCGCCAGGCTGAATGGTGGCGCGTGGGGATCGAGGTAGGGCAGCACGTCCTTGGCATAGACGACGCCGAGCACGTTGTCGAGGTGGTCGAGGTAGAGCGGAAAGCGCGAGTGGCCACTTTCGCGGATCAGCTCTACGGTTTCTTCAAGCGTGGCCGTGGCGGGCAAGGCGTACACGTCTACGCGGCTCACCATGATCTCGCGCGCCGTCGTCTCGCCAAAGTCCACGACGGCGTGGATGAGGTCGCTCTCGTCCTCGTGCAGCATCCCGGAGGCTTCGCCGATCTCGGCGACGGCGTGGAGGTCGTCCGCGCTGAGGCGTCCGTTGGCGGGGCGCAGGCGGGCCTCGTAGCGCTCGGTGAGGCGGGCGAGGCGGCGCGAGAGCGGGCGCAGCACCGTGTGGAGCGCGCCCAGCGGGCCGGCGGCCCAGCTGCTGAAGTGGACGGGCTGCCGCGTGGCGACGAGCTTGGGTGTGATCTCGCTGCACACGAGCAGCACGAACGTGAGCGCGACGATCTCGAACAGGAACGTCCACGCCGGGCTCCACCCATACTCCGCCGCGATCTGGTGTGTGACGAGCGCGGCCAGGATGGCGGCCGTCACGTTGACGAGCGTGTTGAGGACGAGGATGGAGACGAGCAGCGCGCGCGGCTCGCCGAGCAGGTCGAGAATGCGCTGGCTGCGCCGGTCGCCGCGCTGGGCCAGCAGTTCACGGTCGGCGGTGTCGAGCGAGAAGAGCGCGACCTCGGAGCCGGAGAAAAAGGCCGACGCCAGCAGCAGCAGCACGAACACGCCGATCTCGACGGCGAAGGTGGCGGTGAGCAGAGCAGCGAGGGGCGCGAAAAGCAGGGCGGGGTCAGAATCCAAAGTGTTGAGGGGGTATCCCTCGGATGGTGCAACAGGCCGCGCGGCTCGAAGATACAACGCTGCCGCCCACCTCTTTTCGCGTCTACCGTTTATGCTCCGCTTTGTACTTCCACTGGTGCTGCTCGTGCTCGCGTCCGCCGCGCAGGCGCAGCAGGCCTCGAAGATGCGTTTCGTGCACTGGCTCTACGGCGACGCCGCCGCGCTCGTCTTCGAGAAGGCCGCACCGCACGCGCCGCGCTACGCCGCGCAGGGCCTGCTCATTCTGCTGCCCTTCACCGCGCTCGACACGCCCATCAACGATGCCGTCGAAGAGGGCCACCGGGGGTTGCTGGCCGATTACGTGCGCGCCACGAACAACATCGGTGGGCCGGAGGCGACGCTGCCCGTGCTGGGCGTGTTCGCCGTCTCGCTCGCCACGGGCGACGAGAAATTGCAGGACGCGGCCTTCACCTCGGCTGAAGCCCTCGTGTACGCGGGCGCGCTGGCCTACGGTGTCAAGTACATCGTCGGGCGCGTGCGGCCGGAGGAAACGGACAGTCCGTTCAGGCTCAAGCCGTTTTCGGGCCACACGTCGTTTCCTTCTGGGCACGCCACGACGGCCTTTGCCGTGCTGACGCCGTGGGCACTCTACTACCCGCATCCGGTCACGTACGCAGCCGTTGCCGTGCTGGGCGGGGGCACGGCCTTTTCGCGCATCGCGCGCGAGCGCCACTGGTTCACCGACGTGGTGGGCGGTGCGACCATCGGCGTCGTGACGGCGCACTACCTCGTGCACCGGCATACAGAGGGCGCAGCGAAAACGGGGGCGTCGTGGTACGTCGTACCCGCACCGGAGGGCGTGCAGGTCGCGCTGCGCCTGACGTGGTGAGGGCGCAGTAGGAACGTGCCGCGGCACGTTCCTACGCGGGGCCTGCCGCGGCTTCGTCCAGGTACCACCGCGTGGACTGGGTGCCGCGCACGCAGGCGGCGGGCACGTCCGGGCAGGCCCCGGCATCGCCGAAGACGCGCGCCACCAGGTCGCGTTTTTGCGCGCCCGTGACGAGGTACACGACGTGGCGCGTGCGGTTGAGAAAAGGCAGGGTGGCCGTAATGCGGTGTTTGACGGGCGATGTGGGCGGCGAAATGGTGGCCGCGATCAGCCCTGCGGCATTCTGGAAATCACTGCCAGGGAAAAGGGAGGCCGTGTGTCCGTCCTCGCCCATGCCCATCACGGCCACGTCCCACGCGGGCGTCGGGCCGAGCGCGGCGCGCAGCGTGGCTTCATAGGCGGCTGCGGCCTCAGTTGCCGTATTCAGGTGCGTTGGCACGGGGTACAGGTTGCATTCGGGCACCGGCACATGGCTGAGGAGGGTTTCGCGGGCCAGCTTCCAGTTACTCTCCTCGGCGTCGAGCGGCACGAAGCGCTCGTCCACCAGAAACACGTGCAGGCGACTCCACGGCACGCCCTCCTCGGCGGCGAGGGCGTGGTAGAGCGGCACGGGCGTGCTGCCGCCCGAGAGCGCAAGCGTGACGGGCCGGTCGGTGCCGCTCTGGCGCAGCAGGCGGGCCACGTAGCGGGCGGCCTCGTGCGCGGGATCGGAAAAGACGCAGCGCTCAGCGTTCATCGTGGTCGAAGGTGAGCAGGCGGCGCGCGGGTTCGGGGCCCCACGTGCCTGCCGGGTAGGGGTGGATGGTGTGTTTCTGCTGCAACACAGGGTCGAAGAGTTTCCAGGCGGCTTCCACTTCTTCGGCGTCCACGAACAGGGTGCGGTCGCCGCGCATCACGTCTTCGAGCAGGGTGCGGTACGCGCCCGGACTCTTGCCGAACGTCTCGCCGTAGTCGAAGGAGAACTTCTGCGTGTCCACCTCGAACGTGTTGCCGGGCCGCTTCACGTCGAACAGGAGTGAAAAGCCTTCTTCCGGCGAGATGGTGATGTTGAGCACGTTGGCCGTCAGGTTGCACGTGTCGTACTCGCGGAAAAGCGCTACGGGCGCACGGCGAAACACGATGCGGATGCGGGTGAGCTTGCGCGGCATGGCCTTGCCCGTCATGAGCAGGATGGGCACGCCCTGCCAGCGCCAGTTCTCGATGCGCACGCGCATCGCCACGTACGTCTCCGTCTTCGAGTCCTTCGCCACGCCGTCGGCGTTCTTGTATGCCGCGATCTTCTCGCCGCCGATCTCGCCCGCCGTGTACTGCCCGAACACCACGTCGTCGCGCTCGATGGGGAGGATGCTCTTCAGCACCTTCACCTTTTCGGCGCGGATGCTGTCTCCGTGCGCGGTGGCGGGCGCTTCCATGGTGACGAGCGTGAGGAGCTGCGTGAGGTGGTTCTGCACCATGTCGCGCAGCGCGCCGGACGTGTCGTAGTAGCCGGCGCGCGTGCCCACCGTAAGCCGCTCGGCGGCGCTGACCTCGACGCGGGCGATGTGGTCGCGATTCCACAGCCGCTCGAAAATGGCGTTGCCG
>CBDUBO010000062.1:0-9182 GCA_965365405.1 uncultured Rhodothermales bacterium
ACGGCACGCTGGACACGACGATGATCTATTTCAAAAAGCAGGGCCTGCTGAACCGGACGCCCGAGGAAGTGGCCGAGATCGAACGGCACCAGTAGGTGTCCTGGTGGTTTTTGTAAGGGATCTCCCGGCACGGGCGGCGGGGTAGCCCCGCTGCTCGGCGCCAGGCAAGCGGGGTAGATTGCGCGTATCCACCCGCTGCTCATGGTTGACCTCTGGTTCGTATTCCTGGCCGGGCTGCTGGGCAGCGCGCATTGTGTGGGCATGTGCGGCGGCTTCGTGCTCGCCCTCGCCCACGGCGACGCTGCCCGGCGGTGGCCCCGCCAGGCGGCCTACCACGCCGGACGCATCGGTACGTACACGCTTCTCGGCGCACTCGCCGGCACGCTGGGCTACGCCCTGTTTCTGATGCGTGGCTTCCAGGTAGGCCTCAGCATCGGCCTGGGAACGGTGCTCGTGGTGGCTGGGCTGAGCCTGTGCGGCGTGCTTCAGAAGCTGGTGCCGCTGGACCGGCTGCCCATTCCGGCGGCGCTGACGCGGCTGGTGACGTGGCTGGTGCAGCGGCCCGGCGCGGGGCCGGCTTTCGGGCTGGGCCTGGCCAACGGCCTGCTGCCGTGTGGCCTCGTGCTGGCCGTCCTCGTGCCGGCGGCAGCGGCAGGGAGTGCGCCTGGCGGTGCCCTGCGGATGCTGGCCTTCGGGCTGGGAACGGTGCCCGCCCTGCTCGTGACGGCGGCCTTCGGGCTGCGCGTAAAGCCCACGCACCGTCTGCGGGCGCAGCGCCTGGCGGGCGTGGTGCTGGCCGTACTGGGCTTCGTCACCATTGCCCGTGCCACCCCGCTCGCTGAGGCCGCCCACCACCTCGTGCCCGGCCACACCGCCCACGCCTGGCAGGCAGACGACCCGCTGTGCCGTCTGCCCCGCTGAGGCTGGTACGTCTCAGATGGCGGCGTACACGCCCAGGCCCAGCAGCACCGAGAAGCCCACGACGAGCAGGTAAATCCAGACGAGTGCGCCGGGGCGCGTCGTGGCGGCAGTGGTGTACGGATCGTATGCGCCGACGGCGTAGGCCTGAGCCTGCTCGCGCTCGCGGCGCTGGGCGCGCTCGGCGATGGCCTCGGCCTCGACGCGCGCCCACTCCCACTGCTGCACGTCCTCGTCGGTGGCCCCCTCGAAAGCAGCCGGCGCGCTCCACGCGCCCTCCCGGCCCACGCGCCAGTAATACGTTTCGCCCAGCCGGGGCAGCGCCTTTTCGAGCGTGATCTGCGTCAGGCCCGCCACGGGCACGTCCCACAGCGGCGTGCGGAAACCGCGTTCGGTGCTGATCTGGAGGTGGAGGCCATCCGTCGAGGGGGCGCTCCACGAGAATGTCGTCATCGTCGCGTCGGCGGGACGCAGCGCGGTGGGGGAGAAAAGGACGGGTCGGGCTTGGGTAGTCGTCATGGCTCAGATGTGGGTGGTTCGTCGTCGAGGAGGAGGCGGAGCGGCGGGGCTTCGGTGTCGTCGTACTGGCCTGATCGCACCGCCCAGCGAAAGCCCCACACGCCCAGTCCGGCAAGTGTGAGGGCTGCGGGGATGAGGAGGTAGAGGATGTTCATGCCTTCGGGAGGGAAAAGCCGCGCTGAAAAAGCGCCCCGGCGACGACGGTAAGGGACGAAAGCGGCATGGCGGCTGCCGCCACGAGGGGGGTCACCAGGCCCATGAGCGCGAGCACGACGCCCGCGACGTTGTAGGCCACGGAAAAGGCGAGCAGCTGCCGCACGCGCCGCGTGGTGCGCGCCGAACCCGACAACAGGGCCTGAAGCGGAGCCAGCCCGGGTGCGGTGGCAAACACGTCGGCGGCGACAATGCTGACCGTTGTGCCGCCGGCCACGGCGATGCCTGCGTCGGCGGCCTGGAGTGCGGGCGCGTCGTTGACGCCATCGCCTACCATGACGGTCGTGTGCGTGGCGGCAAGGCGGGCGACGAAGGCCGCCTTTTCCTCCGGCATCACGCCGCCCACGGCGCGGGTGGACGGCAGGCCGAGGGCGTGGGCGACGCGCGCCACCACGGCGGGGCTGTCGCCAGAGAGCAGGTACACGGCCCGCCCCTGCGCTTGCAAACTGGCTACGAACGCCGGGGCGTCGGCGCGCAGCGTGTCGCCAAAAGCGGCCACGGCTTCGACGCGCCCGTCTACGGCTACGGCTACGGGGGTGAGGCCTTCGCGGGCCGCCGCGTCCGCAACTTCCTGCAGGTTCGGGGGCAAGGGTGCGCCCCCTGAAACCCAGTCGGGCCGCCCCACGCGCACGGCATACAGGCCGACCAAGCCGGAGAGGCCACAGCCGGCCACGGCTTCTACGCCGGTGGCGTTCGGCAGGGAAGCTGAATCGGGAAGGGCGTGTTGGAGGGCGCGGGCGATGGGATGGCGGCTCTCGCGCTCCAGCGCGGCGGCCAGCACGAGGGCCGGGCGGCCTTCCGGCGTGAACCGCGCAAGCGTGAGGCGGCCTTCGGTAAGCGTGCCCGTTTTGTCAAGCACGATGGCTTGGGCGCGGGCAAGGGTTTCGAGGGCGGCTTCGTGCTTGACGAACAGCCCGCGCCGCGCCGCCCGCCCGATGGCGACGGCAAACGTGAGGGGCGTGGCCATGCCGAGCGCGCACGGGCACGTGATGACGAGAAGCGCCACGATGCGCGTCCACGCCTCGGCGGGCTGGGTGGTGCCGAGCACGGCGAACGCCGCCGCCGCGAGCACGAGCGTGGCGAGCACGTAGTACGGAGCCAGGCGGTCGGCCAGGCGGAGGGCGGGCGGGCGCGTCTCTGCGCCTTCGCGCACGAGCGCCAGCAGCCGGCCCACACGCGTGTCGTCGCCCGCGGCGTGGACGCGCACCCAGAGGGGGGCGCGCAGGTTGGTGGCCCCAGCCTCGACAGCCTCTCCCGGCCCCACCTCGACGCCCGCGCTTTCGCCCGTCAGGACGGAGCGGTCGAGCGCGCTCGTGCCGTCCACGACCGTCCCGTCGGCCGGGAGCACGTCGCCCGGCCCCACGCGCACCACGTCGCCTGCCTGAAGCGCCGAGGCGGCCACGGTTTCGGTTTCGCCGTCGGCGCGGACGCGTGTAACGAGCGTAGGCAGCAGCGTGAGCAGCCGGTCGGCGGCTTCGCGGGCGTGGCGCAGGGCCCGTAGGTGCAGCCACCGGGCCGTCAGCAGGGCGGCCATGAGCACGAGGAGGGAGTCGAACCAGACCTCGCCGTGCCCGCTGACGGTTGCCCAGGCGCTCTGCGCGTAGCCCCCCACGATGCCGACGCTGAGCGGCAGGTCGAGGTGAAGCATCCTCCAGTCGCGGGCGCGCGCGGCGGCCACGAGGGAGGCCCACGCCCGCCGGAAAAAGTGGGGTCCGGCCACTCCCATCGAAAGGGTGGCGAGGGCCAGACTGAGCCACCGGGCAAAGCCGGTGAGGGGGGCGTCGGCGGCGTGGTCGAGGCCGCTGTAGAACGCGAAGGCAAGCAACATCGCGTTGCCCGCGAGTGCCCACGCGATGCCGAGGTGCACCATGAGGCGGCGCTCCTCGCGCAGCGCCGCGGCCGCGCCGTCGCGGGGGGCGGGCAGCACGCGGTAGCCGAAGCGTGCCAGCCACCGCGCCACCGCCGACAGTGCCGTGGCGGCAGGGTCGAACGTGAGGTCGAGCCGCCCGCGCGTCAGGTTGAGGCGCGCCGACCGCACGCCGGGGACGGTGTGGGGCAGCCGCTCGACGAGCCACACGCACGCGGCACAGTGGACGCCTTCGACGTGTAGCGTGGCGTGGCAGAGGCCCCCGTCGCGGCGCGTTACCACCTGGGCCAGTACCTCGGGCGCGTCGAGGGCGGCGTACGCCTCCGCTTCCACCGACGAGGCGGGACGGAGGGCTTCGCCACCCAGCCGGTAGAAGGTGCCGTCGAGTCCGGCGGCGTGAAGGGCGTGGTGGACGGTCTGGCAGCCCGTGCAGCAGAAATGCGGGCCGGCTCCAACGGGGCACGGGCCCACGGGCAGCCCGCAGTGCGCGCAGGGCGCGTCGGCGGCTGGTGTCGTGGCCGGCAGGACTGGAGAAGGCGTCACGTCCAGCGCCATCAGAACACCTCTACGCGGATGGTCTGGCTGAAGCGGGCGTCGCCGCGCCGGGCGCGCACGGTCACGTCCCACAGGCCCGGCTGCGGCATGGGTACGAGGGCGCGGTAGTGGCCTGACCCTTCGGCCCCGAACGGTACGGTGGCGAGCGTGTCGATGCGGCTGGGGCGGCCCAGCAGCACCTCGCCCGCGAGGTCGGCCACAGGCTGGCCGTCAGCATCTGTCAGGCGGAGCGTGAGCGCGCGCAGGCCGCTGCGCTCGACGGTGCCGGGCACCACTTCGGCGCGCCACCCCAGCCTTTCACTGGTGGCCTGCGCCCGCGCCTGCGCGTCGTAGCCCGCCGCCTGGGCGTAATAGTCGGGCACCGGCTCCGCGCCCCCGTCCGACCGGGACGCCACCACGGCGCGCACCGACATGGCGACGCTCATCAGCAGCAGGGCCACGATGAAGAGGGGCCACAGCAGGCCCGGACTGAGCAGGCGTTTCATCTGCCACGAGGGGTTTGAGGAGTGCCAAGACTACGGAAGCAGACCTGCCAGCGCTGACGGCAGCGCCCGCACAGCCGTGCCGGGTTTTGCCTGCCGCCGGTGCGGGGGAAATCCCCACCTACTCCTGTGGGGCGAGCAGGGGAAAGGTCAGTTGCTCCTCGGTGCCGTCGGAGAAGCGCACGGTGAAAGCGCCTTCGGTCTGGCCATTCTGCACGGCGTCCAGGCTAAAGATCACCCACACCTCGACGCGCGCAAGACCCTGCGCCGCCACAGGCACGGGCGCTACGCCCACCACGCGCACCTCGGCTCCGGTGGGCGCATCCGCGGCTACGGTGAACGTCACGGGCTGCGCGCTCTGGTTCTGCACGCGGAAGCGCAGGCGGTTGGCGAGGCGGCCGTCGGGCAGCGACATGAAAGGGGCATCCACGGCCCGCGTCACCTGCACGTCGTGGTCGGCGCGGGTGGCCACGAGCGTCGTAAAGCCCACGAGCAGGGCGGCCAGCAGCACGCCGTACAGCACGGTGCGGCCCCGCACCACACGCGACTTGAGGTCGTGGAGGGCGTTTTCGCTGGTGTAGCGGATGAGGCCGCGTGGCTTGCCCACGGCGTCCATAATGGCATCGCAGGCGTCGATGCACTGGGTGCAGGCGATGCACTCCATCTGCAAGCCGTCCCGGATGTCGATGCCCGTCGGACAGGTGCGCACGCAGGCGAAGCAGTCCACGCAGTCGCCCAGCGGCGGCCGCAGGCCGGCCTCTTCCTCGGCGATTTTCTTCTTGGAGCGCCGGGCCCGCGGCTCACCCCGGCCCGGATCGTAGGAGACGATAAGCGAGTCGGGATCGAGCAGGACGGACTGAAGGCGGGCGTAGGGACACGCGATGGTGCAGAACTGCTCGCGGAAGCGGCCCATGTCGAACAGGATCGCGCCCGTGGTGCCGGCCATGAGGACGAAGTAGCCCCAGTGCTCGGTCGGCGGGCCGGTCATCCACCGGACGAGTCGCTCCCAGCCGGCGAAATAGGACACGAACACGTGCGCCATACCCAGTGCGAGCAGCAGAAACGTGGTCCACGTCAGCGCCACGCGCCAGCTTCGGTCCCACGTCCACGGCCCCTCGTCACGCCGCTTGCGGACGTGCTCGGCTCCCTGAAAAAACCGCTCGATGGGGCGGAAAACGAACTCCAGGTACACCGTCTGCGGGCACGCCCACCCGCACCAGACGCGGCCCAGCAGCGCGGTGATGAGCACGACCGACACGAGCGCGGAGACGGAGAGCAGCAGCAGCAGAAACGTGTCCGTCGGGTGGAAGACGCCGCCAAAGAGGTAGAACGTGCGCGTGCTCACGTCCAGCAGCACCGCCGGGTGCCCGCCAATGCGGACGATGGGCAGCGCCACGAAAAAGGCGATGAGCAGCCACGCCACCACGCGCCGCCTTCTCCAGAACCGCCCGCGCGTCTCCGTCGGGTAGATCCACAGCCTTTTGCCGGAGGCAGAAAGCGTGGTCAGCACCTGCTCTGGCGAGTCGAGGACGCCGAGGTCGGTTTCGGGTACGAATGGGCGGCGCATGGGATAAACGGTGGGTCACTGGTCACTTGTCGTCGGGGAAATGCACCCTGTTCGGACAGATGACAAGTAGCCAATGACGAATGACTACTCCACCAACTCGCCCTGCGGCTCCTTGGCATTGGGCGGGTTGGTGCCTTCAAGCGAGCGGATAAAGGCGATCAGCTGGGCGCGCTGCTCGCCGGAGAGCGCGGCGTCCCAGGGGGGCATCCCTTTCTCGGGCACGCCCACGGTGAGCACCTGGAAGATGTCCACGTCTGAGCCGCCGTGAATCCAGTAGCTATCGGCCAGGTTGGGGCCGATGAGGCCCTCGCCCTGCGCGCCGTGGCAGGCCGCGCACACGCTGGCGTAGGTGACGGCACCGGCCTCGGCGGCGCCAGCGTCGGCGGTGAAACGTGCGAGCGTCTCGGCATCGGCAGCAAAGGTCGGGTTCGCGGCTTCGTAGGCCGCCTTGCGCGCGGCGAGGGCGGCATCCTGCTCGGCCAGGTCGTCGCCATAGGTGTCTATCCAGTCCCAGAAGTGGACGCCCGGCACGTAGGCCACCGACCAGATGACCGTGATCCAGAACACGACGACCCACCAGCGCGGCATCGGGTTGTCGTATTCCTTGATGCCGTCGTAGGTGTGCCCCTGCAGGATGGGTGCCGAGTGGGCGTCGGCCTCTTTGGGCGACTCGTGCAGCGGTGCGGTGGGGTCAGGCATGGCGGTCGGGCGGGAAAAGGTCGTCTTCGAGCGGCTGGTTTTTCAGCGCCTCGCGCTTCTGGCGCGACAGGGTGAAGGTGTAGAGCAGGATGAGCACGAACGCGGCGAAAAAGGCGACGAGGCCCACCTGGGCGAGGTCGCCGGTTTCGAGCGCGCGGATGGCGTCTCGCATCATGGCTGTTCGGAGTTGGGCTTGAGGGGTTTGGGCGGCAGCACGTTGCCGTTGGCATCCACGCGGCCCTCTACTTCCACATCGGTGCCGGGCAGGTCGCCGGGCTGCTCACCCGTGAGGGTTTCGATGTTTTCCTCGATCTCGTGCTCTTCGAGTTGGAGTTCGCCGCGTCCCGCGGGGGCGTTGAGGTCGGTGCCCATGCGCTGGAGGTAGGCCACGAGGGCCACGATCTCCTTGTTTTCGAGCCCGGCAGGACCGCCCTGCGCGGCGATTTCTTCGGCAATGGCACGGGCCTGCGCCAGTGCCAGCGCAACGGCCCCCGAGACTTCATCGTCCGAATAGGGCACGCCCACGGCGCGCAGCGCGGCAAGGCGCGTGGGGAGGTCGTCCAGGTCGGCGTCGTCGCGCAGGAGCCACGGGTAGGGCGGCATGATGGACTGCGGGCTCGTCGAGCGCGGGTCGTCCATGTGGCGCACATGCCACAGGTGCGGGTACTTGCCGCCGATGCGCTGGAGGTCGGGGCCGGTGCGTTTCGAGCCCCACAGGAACGGGTGCTCGTACACGGTTTCGCCGGGCTTGGTGTAGTCGCCAAAGCGCTCGATCTCGAAGCGGAAAGGACGGATCATCTGCGAGTGGCAGCCCACGCAGCCCTCGCGGATGTAGAGGTCGCGTCCGGCCACTTCGAGCGGCGTGAAAGGTTTGACGGACTCAATGCGCGGCACGTTGTCCTGCACCAGAAACATGGGCAGAAACTCGACGATGCCCCCGATGGCGACGGCCAAGGTCGTCAGCACGGTGAAGAGCAGCGGCCAGCCTTCAAGCTTGCGGTGCAGGCCGTCTTTCTTGATGAAAGGCATGGGGATCGGGCGATGGATGCGGGATTGGAGCCGCGGGACGTTCGGTGTGCGGTGCGCGCGGCGAGTGTGGTGGCGGTAGGGGCGCAAGTAATTGCGCCCCTACAGGGAGGCATTATGCGTGAGCAGCGGCTGCGCGGCGCGGCACGGCCACGGCGGGGTCGGGCAGGTGCTTGGGCGCCTTCTTGATCGTCTTCATGATGTTGTAGCCCATCAGCACGACGCCGCCCAGGTACATCAGCCCGCCGATGAGGCGCACCCAGTACATGGGCACGATCTGCACGACCGTCTCCATGAAGTCGGGGTAGAGCAGGCGGCCCGCTTCGTCGAAAGCCCGCCACATCAGGCCCTGCGTGATGCCCGCGTTGTACATGGCCAGCACGTAGAGCAGGATGCCGAGCGTGCCGATCCAGAAGTGGGCGTTCGCCAGCTTTTTGCTGTAGAGTTCGGTGCGCCACAGGCGCGGGGCGAGCCAGTAGATCATGCCGAACGTCATGAAGCCGTTCCAGCCGAGGGCGCCGCTGTGCACGTGCCCGATCGTCCAGTCGGTGTAGTGGCTGAGCGCGTTGACGCTCTTGATCGACAGCAGCGGCCCCTCGAAGGTGGCCATGCCGTAGAACGTGATGCCGAGCACGAACATCTTCAGCTCGGGGCTCGTGCGCAGCTTGTGCCACGCGCCGCGCAGCGTGAACAGGCCGTTGATCATGCCGCCCCACGAAGGCATCCACAGCATCACGGAGAACACCATGCCGAGGGTGGCCGCCCACTCGGGCACGGCGGTGTACTGCAAGTGGTGCGGGCCGGCCCAGATGTAGATAAAGACCAGGCTCCAGAAGTGGACGATAGAGAGCCGGTACGAGAACACGGGCCGCCCCGCCGCCTTGGGCAGGAAGTAGTACATCAGCCCCAGAAAAGGCGTCGTCAGGAAAAAAGCGACGGCGTTGTGGCCGTACCACCACTGCACGAGCGCATCCTGCACGCCCGCGTAGATGGGGTAGCTGTTCATCAGCGACCACGGGTAGGCCAGGCTGTTGCCGATGTGCAGCATCGCCACCGTGATGATGGTGGCGATGTAGAACCAGAGCGCTACGTAGAGGTGCGGCTCCCGGCGCTTTTTGAGCGTCATGAAAAAGTTGACCGCGAAAATCACCCAGACAACCGCGATGGCGATGTCGATGGGCCACTCCAGTTCGGCGTACTCTTTCGAGGTCGTGATGCCGAGGGGCAGCGTGATGGCCGCTGAGACGATGATGGCCTGCCACCCCCAGAAGTGGATCTTGCTCATCAGGTCGCTGAACATGCGTGCCTTGCACAGCCGCTGCGTGCTGTAGTAGAT
>CBDUBO010000063.1:0-9080 GCA_965365405.1 uncultured Rhodothermales bacterium
CTACCGCCAGGGCGACTACCGGCAGGCAGAGGCGCTGTTCGAGGAGTTCGTGCGCAGCTACCGCACGAGCAGCTACGTGGCCGAGGCGCAGCGGATGCTCCGCAACATCGAAGGGGCGCAGGGCAGTCCGCGTCCCAGCCGCCGCGAAACGGTAACGCTGGGCATCGCGCTGCCCCTCACGCAGCGCGACACGCCGCTCACGCAGGCCTTTTTCAACGGCCTGCACCTGGCCGTGGACGAGCATAACGCTGGCAGGCAGGGGCCGCGCGTGCGCATGGTGTTCCGCGACACCCGCAACGAAGCCGATGGCGCGCGGAGCGCCGTCAACGCCCTGCGCGACGCCGCCGTGATCGTCGGGCCGCTGTATTCGGAAGAGGCCCTCGCCGCCGCCGCCGCCGCAGAAAACGCCCGCGTACCGCTCGTGGCCCCGCTCGCCACCGATCCGCGCGTGAGTCGGGGGCGCAGCTACGTTTTTCAGGCCAACGCCACCACGGAAGTGCGCGGGCGCGTCATGGCGCGCTATGCCCTCGACAACATGCGCCTGCGCCGCTTCGGCATCGTCTCCGAGGGCGGGGAGAACGGCGTGTCGGCGCAGATGGCGGAAGGGTTCTCGGACGAGTTGCAGCGCGAGGGCGGCATCGTCGCCTTCATGGCCGAGGTGCCCGCGCGGGGCGGGTGGGCACGCCTGGAAGAAAACCTCGACCCTGCCGCGCTCGCGGACATCGACGCGCTCTACCTGCCCGTGGCCGGCGGCAACGCCGAGTCCGACGTGCGCAACGCGCTCTCGGCCCTCGAAGAGATGAGCGCCACGCCGCGCGTGCTGGGCAACGCCGAGTGGCACCGCCGCGCCAACGCCACCACGGCCAGCCGCTACGGCGTCACCTACACCAACGACTTCGCCCCCGACGACGCCAGCGCCGAGGTGCGCCGCTTCCGCGAAGCCTACCGCACCCGCACGGGCAAGAACCTGACCCAGGCGTCTTTCGTCGAGCAGCGCCTTGCCTTTACGGGCTACGACCTGGGGCGTTTTCTGCTGGGCCGGCTGGGCGCGTCCGGGCCGCTGCCGGAGGCATTGCGCCGCGCCGACCGCTACCAGGGTCTGGGGATCCACCTCGACTTTCGCGGTGGGCAGGTCAACGAGGCACTTTTCATCTTCCGCTACCGTGCCGGACAGGTGGAGCAGATAAAGTGAAAGATGGCGCGGCACGCTGACTCACGCGAGGCCGAGACCGCACGCGGGATTGTGCTGCGGTTTCAGGAAGCCGTCTTCACCCTTGCTGCCTCACCGGCAGATCAGGTGCGTGCCTGCCCGGCGGGGTTCCGCCTCGTAGCCGAGAGCATGGCAGACGACTTCGACCACTGGAGCGCCGCGGTGATGCCGCTGCTGCCGCCGGAGCGCGAAGAAGCGGTGGGCAGGGAGGTGCGCGTCATTGAGGGGCTGTTCGGCGCGCTCGATAGCTGGGCCCCCGGCAGCCTGGAGTCCGAGGCGTGGCAGGCCATCCGGGCGCACGCCAGAAACATCGCGCGGTTGATGGGCTGGGTGCTGCAAGCCCCTCCGCCCTGGGCTGAGCAGGTGCAGGCGCAGGCGCGCTGGCATCCCGAAGCCGACCCCATCTACCCACTCTTCGGGGGCCTCCTCTCGGACGCGGATTCCTGACGCCAATCTCACGGAACGGGCGCGGCACGTGACGTAGCTTGCCCGCTTTGCGCGCCGCGCCTGTACGAACCCGCTCTGCCGCTGCGTTCTCGCCGGGTTGCCTCCGCTTTTCGACCCCCGAAATCCGAAATCCCTCCGGATGAACCGTTTTATCCACGTCCTGCTGCTGCTCGTCACCCTGAGCCTCACGGCCTGCGCCGGCACGGGCCGGCTGCGCTACGACTCGCCCCAGGAGGCCTACGAGAAGGGCATGAGTGCCTTCGAGAAGAAGCGCTACGACCGCGCCATCGAGTATTTCCAGGCCACGTTCGACTATGGGCGGACGCACGAGTGGGCCGACGACGCGCAAATCATGCTGGCCCGCGCCTACCTGGCTTCCAAGCAGTACATCCTCGCCGCCTCCGAGTACACGCGCTTTGCCGAGCTCTACCGCGCCGATCCGCGCGCCGCCGAGGCCGAGTACGAACGCGCCCAGGCCTATGCCGCCCAGGCGCCCAACTACGAACTCGACCAGACGGCGACCGAGCAGGCCATCCAGTACTACCAGCTCTTCATCAACCGCTACCCGCAGCACGACAAGGCTGCCGAGGCCGAGGCGCGTATCCGCTCGCTGCGTGGCAAAATCGCCCGCAAGGCATACGAAGCGGGGCTGCTCTACGAACGGCGTGAACTTTACGAAGCCGCCGCCATGACCTACGAGCGCGCCTTTGCCGACTACCCGGACACCGAGTGGGCCGACGATGCCCTCGTCGGGGCCGTGCGCGCTTACAAGCTGTTCGCCGACGAGAGTGTGCGGGCCCGCCAGGACGAGCGCTACCGCAAAGCACTCGAACACTACGAGCGCTTTACCCAGATCTACGCCGACAGCCCGCTGCGCAACGAGGCCGAAGACCTCTACACGGCCATCCAGCAGCAACTGGGCACCCTCGCGGCGCAGCGCTGAGGCGTGGCCTCCTTCCACGCCACCGCTGAGACGCTACGCCGCCGGCTCTTGGGGCCGCTGCCGGGCCACGCGGCCCACCTGACGATGGCTCCGTCGCACCGCCTCGATCGCGCGCTGCTGTCCGTGGCAGGCAAAACGTGTCGCGAGGCTGCCGTCCTGGTGCTGCTCTACCCGCTGGCCGATCAGCCCGTGCTGGTGCTGACGGCCCGGCCCCCTCAGATGCGTGAGCACGGTGGGCAGGTGGCCTTTCCCGGCGGACGGCGCGAAGTGGGCGAGACGCTGGTGCAGGCCGCGCTGCGCGAAGCCCGCGAGGAGGTGGGCCTGGACGCCCGGTGCGTGGAGGTGCTGGGCGCGCTCACGCCGCTCTACATCCCGCCCTCCCGTTTCTGCGCCTATCCGTTCGTGGCGTGCTGTGCCGCGCCGCCCGTGCTCGTCCCCTTGGAAGCCGAGGTGGCGCGTGTGCTGCACGTGCCCCTTTCCCATCTGCTCGGCCCTCAGTCGCGCAGGCAGGGCCGCTGGGATGTGCGCGGTGAGCCCTCCGAGGTGCCTTTCTATCAGGTCGAGGAGTACCCGGTGTGGGGCGCGACGGCGATGATGCTGGCCGAACTGCTGGCCCTCGTGGAGGGGTGAGATCGGAGGTTTGGGGGTAGAGATGGGTGGATCGCTTCCAACCTCAACCCGCCTCCAACTCCCCGATGATCGCGTGGTGGTGAAGGGTGTGCACGTGCGCGAAGCGCACCCACTGCACGGCGGTGAAGGGGCCGAGCAGGGGATGGGGAAGCGTGCCTGGCAGGGCCTCCAGCGCTGCCACGTCGAGTTCGGCCCAGCGGGCGCGGTGGCGCGTGAGGGTGCCGCGCAATGCCTCAAGGCTTGGCAGGTCGGGCGGCACGGCGAAGTCGGGCGCGCGGACGACGCCGCGCTCGAAAACACCCGCTTCGAGCCGCCGCAGTCCGCCCGGACGTGCCTGTTCAGGAACCCCCTCGGCCCCCTGCTGCGCCAGCCGGTGGAGCGTTGCCAGCACGGACCGGTTGACGGCTTCGACGTGCGCCAGATGCTGCGCCGCCGACCAGCCCGACACCTCGGCCTGCGGCGCGAGCAGCCAGTCGGACGCGCGGCGTTCAAGGAGCGCGTGCGCATCGTCGTAGAGGGCGAGAACGGCCTGGTGGTCGTCGGCAGCGGACATGGAACGGGAGCGGCTTTTGTGCCGCAACCCGCAGAATCCGCCAACGGTTCGCGGGAAGGAGTCGAATCCTCCGCCCGCTCTTGCGTATTTAAGCCGCCTTACACCCCCACGGTTATGTCCGAGCGTTACCCCTACACCATGCGTGACCTGGGGCGATTCTGGACGTTCGCCAACGCCCTGAGCCTGTTCCGGCTCGTCGTCGTGCTGCCCATTGCCGTGCTGCTCTGGCACGGTACGGGCCTGCGCTGGGTGCTGGCCCTCGTGGTGCTGGGCATCCTGACCGACTTTTTCGACGGGCGCGTGGCGCGCTGGTCGGGCACGGTGTCTGAATGGGGCAAAGTGCTCGACCCCTTTGCCGATAAGTTCGCCGCCCTCGTTATTGGGAGTGTGCTGGCGCTGCGGCCCGTCTCGCCCAACCTGCCGCTCTGGCTCATGGCGCTCGTCGTCGTGCGCGACATATGCGTGTTCGTGGGCGGCGTGCTGCTGGCCAAAAGGCACGGCACCGTCCCGCCGAGCGTGTGGAGCGGCAAGGTGGCCGTAGGGCTGCTGGCCTTCACCGTGCTGCTGGTGGTGCTGCGCGCCGATGCCCCCGTGCTCGACGTGTTCGTCGGTGTGACGGCTTTCTTCTTCGTCATCTCCCTCGTTCCCTACGGCTTCCGGCTGGCCTACGGGCTACGCCGGCCTGCGCCCGTTTCGGCGCAGGAGGAAGCCCCATAACACCCTCTGTACTGCGTAGGCCTGCCGCGCACTGCCTGACGCCTGGCTTACTTCACCCCACGCCATATCAAGACCATGGGTTTTTTCGACCGCTTCAAAAAACAGGATCAGCAAAAGCTCGAACAGGGGCTTGAGAAGACGCGCACGTCGTTTCTGGGCAAGATGGATCGCCTGCTGCGCGGGCGCGACACCGTGGACGAGGCCTTTCTCGACGACCTCGAAGACGTGCTCGTGACGAGCGACGTGGGTGTCAAGACGACGCTCGACGTGATCAAGCGCGTCGAGAAGCGCGTTGAACGCGACCGCTACGTCACCGGCGACGAACTCAACGCCCTCGTGCGCGACGAGATTGCGGGCCTGCTGCTCGACCACGCCCCCGACCGCCCCGCCGACTTCGACGCGCCGCTGCCCAACAGGCCGCACGTCATCATGGTGGTGGGCGTCAACGGCGTCGGCAAGACGACGACCATCGGCAAGCTGGCCTACCGCTACAAGGAAGCCGGCCGCAGCGTGGTGCTGGGGGCTGCCGACACGTTCCGCGCCGCCGCCACCGAACAGCTCGAAATCTGGGCCGGGCGCGCGGGGGTACCCATCATCAAGCAGGGCCACGGGGCCGACCCAGCAGCCGTCGCCTTCGACACGCTGGCCTCGGCCAAATCGCGCGGCGCAGACGTGGTGATCATTGACACGGCGGGCCGTCTGCACACCAAAGGCGGACTGATGGACGAGCTGTCGAAGGTGAAGCGCGTGATGGACCGGCAGGTCGAAGGGGCCCCCCACGAGGTGCTGCTCGTGCTCGATGCCTCGACGGGGCAGAACGCCATCCGGCAGGCCGAGGAGTTCACCAAAAGCGTGGACGTGACGGGACTTGTCCTGACAAAGCTCGACGGAACGGCCAAAGGGGGCATTGTGATTGGCATTTCGAACGAGTTTGGCATTCCCGTAAAATATGTGGGCGTGGGCGAAGGCATCACCGACCTCCAGGTCTTCAGCCGCTCCCGCTTTGTCGAAGCGCTCTTTGCCTGAGCCTGTTCGTGGCAGGCACGAGACCGTTCGGCGGGTCAGGCAGACCGGCCACCCCCTCCCGGTGGATTTTTGAGCGCAGCAGGCGCATATTCCACTGTGCCCTTTCCCGGCCCCTTCTCTCACGACTCCGACCGACGCCGCTGCCCACTGCTACTCCGAGCCGACACATGCACGTGTTCAAACGCTTGTCCTGCCTGCTGGCGCTCGCCGCGCTGCTGTGCGCTGCAGGGCCCCTGCGGGCACAAGACCTTCCCGCTTTCGACGTGGACGCCGTGAGCGTGCGCGCCGATGCCCCCTCGCTCTCGAGGATGGACGTGTACACCAAGGTGCCGCACGCCCTCCTCAATTTTACCAACGTGCAGGGCGGCTACCAGGCCAAATATCAGGTCGCCCTCGACGTGTACCGTGTGGACGAGCGGGGCCGCCAGCAGAGTTTCGTGGCCAACCGCGTGTGGGACCGGACGCTGTCCGCGCGCGACTACGCCGCCACGCGCAGCGACGTGCTCGTAGACCGCACCACGCAGTCGCTCGACCTGTCGCCGGGGCGCTACCTGCTCCAGTTCCGGCTGGAAGACGGCACCACGAAGCGCTCCTACACACGCGAGGTGACGACGCTCGTGCGCGACCTGTCGGGCCGCACCGCGCTCAGCGACCTCATCCTGATCGAAAGCTTCGACGCGGCTTCCAATACCATTTCGCCCGCCGTGGACAACCGGGTGGGCACTGACGCCGCCTCGCTCCAGATTTTCTACGAGATCTATGCCGGTGAGCGTCAGAGCCTGCGCGTCACGCGCGAGGTGGTGCGGCAGCGCAACCGCTCCGCCGTGCGCACCGCCCTCGGCCTGCGCGAAGACCCGTCTGGCGATGTAGCCTACACCAACGTGACGCCCACCACGCTGCGCGCCGGGCGCAACCCGTTCGTCGTCACGATCCCGCTCGGCGACCTGCGCACGGGCGACTACACCGTCCGCGTCAAGCTCGAACGCCAGGATGGTACCCTCATCGCGGAGGCCGAACGCAGCATCGAGGCGGCCTGGCAGGGCCTCACGCAGCACATCGCCAACCTCGACGAGGCCGTGGCGCAACTCAAGCACATCGCCAAAGACCGCGACATCCGCTACATCCGCGATGGTAACACGGCGCAGGAGCGCCTGGAGCGCTTCCGCACCTTCTGGAAACGCCTCGACCCCACGCCGGGCACGGAGCGCAACGAACGCATGGAGGAGTACTACTACCGCGTCTCCTACGCCAACCGCTCTTACGGGCAGGGGAGCCAGATGCCCGGCTGGAACACCGACCGCGGCCTGGTGATGGTGCGCTTCGGCGAACCCGACCAGGTCGAGCGCCACCCGTTCAACTTCGGCACGAAGCCCTACGAAGTGTGGACGTACATGCGCATCGGGCGGCGCTTCATCTTCGTGGATGACACCGGCCTGGGCGACTACCGCCTGATGGTGCCCATCTGGGACGACCGCACGCGGCTGTAGTAAGTGCCGCGTTTCGAGCGCCGAACGGGCATTCGAAGCGTGGCTGCCGGAGGCTGGAGGGTGCAAAGCAGCGGAGTAGAGGCGCCCAATGCATTGCGCCCTCGTCACAGCGCTCAGAGTAGTCGATGAAGTGCACCTGCGCAGCGATCAGCGGCTGACACGGTTCCGCAGAGGCTTGCGGTGGTAATTTGTCACCCCCAAGCCAGTCCCGGATACCATGCGCATCGTATTCATGGGCACGCCGCACTTCGCGGTGCCCTCGCTCGAAACGCTCGCCCGCAACGGCTATGCGCCCGTCGCCGTTGTCACCTCACCCGATGCGCCTGGGCGGCGGGGCGCGCCCGATGTGCCGCCCCCCGTGAAAATAGCCGCCCAGAAGCTGGGCATCGAAACCATTCTCCAGCCCGACAGCGTGCGCGACCCGGCCTTTGCCGACGCGCTCGGGGCGCTCCAGCCCGACCTGTTCGTCGTCGTCGCTTTCAAAATCCTGCCCTCTGCCGTTTTCGGCATTCCCCGGCTGGGCGCTTTCAACCTGCACGGGTCGCTCTTGCCGCGCTACCGGGGCGCGGCCCCCATCCAGCGGGCCGTGATGGCGGGCGAAGTGGAAACGGGCGTGACGACGTTCTTTTTGCAAGAACAGGTGGACACGGGCAACGTGCTGTTGCAGCGCCGCGAACCCGTCGGGCCGGACGAGACGGCAGGCGACGTGCACGACCGGCTGATGCACGTCGGAGCCGAACTGGTGCTCGAAACCGTCCGGCTCATCGCGCGGGGCGAGGCCGTGCCGAAGCCGCAAGACGACGCGCAGGCTACGCCCGCGCCCAAGCTGTTCCGCGAGGAAGGCGAACTGGACTGGAAATGGCCTGCCGCCCGCGTCCACAACCACGCACGCGGCTTCTCGCCGGTGCCGGGCGCGTGGACGTTTTTCCGGGGCGAGCCGCTCAAAATCCTGCGCACCCGGCAGGCCGAGGGCACAGGCACGCCCGGCACTGTTATCCGGCTCGATCCGCTCACCGTCGCGTGCGGCGAGAGGGCCGTCGAACTCGTCGAAATGCAGCCGCCGGGCCGCCGCCGCATGGACGCCGCTGCGTTCGTCAACGGCAGCCGCGTCGAGGTGGGGGAGCAGATGGGATAGGCAGCCCCTGCGACACAGCCGCTACCCCTTTCCGCCAGTCCGTATGAACCACGTTTTCAGTGCCACAGAGGCCCCGTTCGGGCGCACCGTTTCCTTCGGCGACGTGGCTGAGCGGGTGGAAGCGGTAGTGCTGGGCACGGAGCCCGAAGAGATGCGCCGTCAGTTTGCGCGGCTGATGGGGGCGCCGTCAAAGGAAAGGGAATGGGCGTGCGCCGCCGGTCAGATGGGCAGCGTCGAGGGATTGATGCTGTACCCGGCCCACCGTGAGGCAGCAGGCGTGGCGCGCGTCGTGTGGTTTCACGGCGGCGGCTACGTGTTCGGCAGCCCCGAAACGCACGTTCGCCCGGCGGGCAGGCTGGCTGTGCAGTTGGGCGAGGCCGTGTTCGTGCCCCGCTACCGGCTGGCCCCGGAGGCGCTTTGGCCGGCACCACTCGAAGACGCGCTGGCCATCGCTACGGCCGCTGCTGCGGTGCAGGAGAACGGGCGCTACGCACTCGCGGGCGACAGCGCCGGTGGACACCTTGCCCTGGCAACAGCCTTTGCCATGATCCGGCAGCAGCAACCGCCCGCTGCGCTTGCCCTCTTTTCACCCAACACCGACCGGACGGGGCAAAGCCGCACCCGCGTGGCCCACACCCCCACCGACCCGATGAACAGCGACGAGGACGACCGGCGGCTGGCGCACCTGGTCTTCGACGGCAGCGGCGCGCCCGAATGGCAGCGCTCACCGCTGCTGGACCGCCTCGGCCTGCTGCCGCCCACGCACGTAGAGGTGGGCGGACGCGAGGTGCTGCTGGACGATGCGCGTTTGCTGGCGCGGCAGGGCACCGCTGCCGGAGCAGACGTGGCGCTGCACGTTACGCCCGAAGCCTTTCACATGTGGCAGCTGTGGACACCGTGGCTGGCCGAAGCCGACGCCTCGCTGGGGCGTG
>CBDUBO010000064.1:0-9075 GCA_965365405.1 uncultured Rhodothermales bacterium
AAAGTGGGCACGCCAAGCTGCTCGACTTCGGCATCGCGCGCCTGCTCGAAGGCGAAGCCGCAGAAGCTACGCAGACGGGCACGCCGGTTTACACGCCCGCCTATGCCGCGCCCGAGCAGATGGCGGGCGCGCCCGTGACGACGGCGACGGACGTGTACAGCCTGGGCGTGGTGCTCTACGAACTGCTCACGGGGCGGCGTCCCCGCGACCTGGGCGCGGAGCCCGATATGCCGCCGCAGCGCCCGAGTGCTGCCATCACGCGTCCTGCGGGCCGGCGCAGCACAGGCGGCGAGACGCGTGAGGTGCCGCCCTCCACCGTCGGGGAGCAGCGGGGCGTGACGTTTCAGCGCCTGCAACGCCGCCTGGCGGGCGACCTCGACGCCGTGGTGCTGAAGGCGCTGCGGCCCGAACCTCCGCGCCGCTACGCTTCTGCCGAAGCCCTCGCCGACGACCTGCGGCGGCACCTGGATGGGCTGCCGGTGCGGGCGCGGGGCGGGGCCCGGGCCTACCGCGTGGAACGCTTCGTGCGGCGCCACCGCTGGGGGGTGGGCGCGGCGGCGGCGTTCGCGCTCGTGCTCGTCGGGTTCAGCACCGTCGCGTTTGTGCAGCAGCGGCGCGCTGAGCGCGAGCGCGACCGTGCCGAGCAGGTGAGCGGTCTGCTCAAGAGCCTCTTCCGCGAAGCCAACCCCCGCAGCGCCTCAGCAGGAGAGGTGACCGTCGAGGACGTCCTGAAGCGCGGAGCGGCACGCCTCGAAGCCGACAGCACCCTCGCGCCGGACGTGCGCGCCGAACTGCTCGACCTCATCGGCACCATCCACTCCGACCTGGGCATGTACGATCAGGCCCGCGCCGCGCTCGAAAGAGCCATCGCGCTCTACCACCGGCAGGGCAACCGCGTGGGGGAAGGCCGGGCGCTTACGCACCTCGGCACCGTACTCACCCTCGAAGGCCGCATGGACAGCGCCCAGGTGGTGCTCGAAAGCGCACTCGCCTTGCTCGAAACCACGCCCAGCCGCGACGCGCACGCCGAGGCCCTCAACGAACTGGGGGAGCTGATGATCGATACCGGCGATTATGCCCGCGGCGAGAGCCTGCTTACGCAAACGGCCAGCATCGTCCGAAACCTGGCGGGGCCGCAGTCGGAGGAGTTCGCCACGGCCCTGCTGGACCTTGGTCTGCTCTACAACAAGTGGGGCAAGTACGACACCGCTTACGCGCACATGGAGAAGGGGCTGGCCGTCAAGCGCGCCACGCTGGGGCCCGACCACCTCGACGTGGCCACGGCGGAAAACACGCTGGGCGCGCTGCTCTACCGTCTGGGCCGGCTCGACGAAGCGGAGGCGCTCCACGTCCGGGTGCTGGACGTGCGCCGCCGCAAGCTGCCGCCCAACCACCCCGAAATCGCCACGGCGCTCAACAACCTGGGCAACGTGCTGCGCGAGAAAGGACGGCTGGACGACGCCGCTGCCGCCCTCGAAGAGTCGTACCGCATCCAGCAGGCCGCCTTGGGGCCGGAAGCGCCCAACACAGTCATCACGCAGTACAACCTGGGCCTCATCCACTACGCACGCAAAGACCTGCCTGAAGCCGAGCGCCAGATGCGCCGCGCGCTCGAACTGCACCGCCGCGTGTGGCCGGGCCGGCACCCGTATACGGCCTTCCCGCTCACCGTGCTCGGGCAGGTGCTGCTCGACCAGCACCGTCCGGCCGAAGCCATCCCCTTTCTGCGCGACGCCGTAGGCATCCGGCGCGAAACCATCGGGGTGGACAACTGGCTGACGGCGCAGAGCGGCAGCGTGCTGGGTGCGGCGCTGGGGCAGACGGGGCGAGCCCGTGAGGCCGAGCCGCTGCTCGTACAGGGCTACGAAAACATCCGCGCGGCGCGTGGAGCGGACGACCGCCACGCCGTGCTGGCGCTCGGCTACCTGATTGATTTCTACAGTCGACGAGGCGAGGGGGAAGCGGCCGCCCGCTACCGCGCCCTGCTACCCACCGGGCAGGAAGAGGCGCAGTAGCGCACGCCCTGCGGCCCCGCCAGGCTGAACGAGCAATGAACCATGCGCGGTCCTGGACAGACGTGGGGCAGCGCGGCAGACCCCCAAGGTTCCCCTGGCGGCGCGGCGTACAGATTTACCGCGCTGGTGCCGATTTATCGCTTGCCCGCCGACTGTTTCGCGCGGCTTTCTCGCCTCTGGGGATAAAGACCCTTCAGTACCTTCATGTCTGTCCGCTTTCACATCTCCTCGCTGGCGCTTCTGCTGGTGGCCGTTGCGCCCGCACTGTACGCCCAGAAGCTCGTCGTTCCCGCCCACCCCGGCGTCTCTCCTGCCGAGGGCCCTGGCTTTGCCGCCCCCCAGGTTGGCGGTGACGAAGACTGGGACCCCCGCTTCGGGCACCCATCGCTCAGGTACACCGCCTACGCGATGGCCGTCGCGCCCAACGGCGACCTGTACGTGGGCGGCACGTTCCGCGAAATCGGCGGCATCCCCGCCAACAACGTCGCCCGCTGGGACGGCCAGCGCTGGCACGCGCTCGGCGCGGGCATCGAGAACGGCGGAGGCTACGTCTATGCCCTGGCCTTCGGGCCCGACGGGGCGCTCTACGTGGCCGGCTATTTCGCTCAGGCGGGCACCGCGCGCGCCAACTCCGTGGCCCGCTGGGACGGCGCGGCGTGGAGTGCCGTGGGCGCAGGGCTGAGCAACGGCCAGTACAAAGCCACCGTCTATGCGCTCGCCTGGGGGGGCGATGGAAAACTCTACGCCGGCGGCGACTTCACATCGTCTGGCCAGACGGCCATCAAGAAGCTGGCACGCCTGAACGGGGCGACGTGGGAAGACCTGGGCGCGGGCCTGGGACGCCAGAACTACGACGGCACCTTCGCGCCCGACGGCCCCGGCGAAATCCGCGCCCTCGCCGCGCGCGGCACGGACGTGTTCGTGGGCGGTCGCTTCGACGCCGTGGCCGAAGGGCGGGCCAACAGCCTCGCCCGCTTCGATACGCAGACGGGCACGTTCCACACCGTCGGCGGCGGCGTGGGCACCGCGGGCACGTGGGAAAGCGCCGGGCAGGTGCTTACCCTCGCCGCCGAGCCCGGCAGGTTGTGCGTGGGCGGACGCTTCGACCGTGTGGGCCTGCTCGCTGCCACCAATGCACCGGCCAACAACGTGGCCTGCTGGGACGGCACGGCCTGGCAGACGCTCGGCGACGGTATCCAGAACACCTACGGCGCGCAAGTCAACGGCGTCGGCTTTGCGGCAGGCAACCTGGTGGTGACGGGAAGCTTTGGTACGGCAGGGGGGCAGCAGGCGCGCCACGTAGCCCGGTGGGACGGCGCGGTGTGGCACGAAGTGGGCGGTGGGCTCGGCGGCGACGGCAACGCCCTCACGCCCGACGGCCAGGGCGGCTTTTTCGTCACCGGCGGCTTCGACAAAGTGGGCGACAACTTCGGCGGGTTGCGTGTCGCGCACTGGACGGGCCAGCAGTGGAAAGCGCTGGGACAGGGGCTTTCGTCCTCGACCATCGGCGGGCGCGGGCGGGCCCTCGCGGTGCAGGGCGGCCTGGTTTACGTAGCGGGGGGGCACACGCACGCGGGTGGTGTGCCGGCCAACAAGATTGCCGCGTGGAACGGCGCGGCCTGGCAGAGGCTGGGTGCCGGCCTGGGCACCGAGTACGACGATGCCTACGCCGCTGCCATCGGGCCGGATGGGGCGCTCTACGTGGGGGGCAAGTTCACGACGGCGGACGGGCAGACGGCCAACCGCGTCGCCCGCTGGAACGCGGCGACGAAGTCGTGGAGCGCCCTCGGCAACGGCGTCAACGGAGCCGTGCTGGCGCTCGCTTTCGCGCCTAACGGCGACCTGTACGCGGGCGGCGAGTTCACGACGGCGGGCAACGTCGAAGCCAAGTACGTGGCCCGGTGGGACGGACAGCAGTGGAGCGCCGTGGGCGGCGGCATGGACTCCTACGTCCACGCCCTCGCCGTCGGGCCGGATGGGCGCGTGTACGCGGGAGGATGGTTCGACAAGGCGGGTGGCAACCCGGCCAACCGCATCGCCATCTGGAACGGCACCAACTGGAGCGCGCTGGGGGGCGGGCTGGGGCAGGGCTTCTCGAACCGCGTCTATGCCATCACCCTCGTGGGCAACACGGTGTACGTGGGCGGCAACTTCGACGCCACGGCCACGACGGCGGCGGCGGGCATCGCGCGGTGGGAGCAGGCCACGGGCTGGAGCGCCCTCGGCACCGGGCTGGGCGGCGGCGAGCAGGACGTGTACGCCCTCGCCGTGCGCGGCGACGAAGTGTACGTGGGCGGCAACTTCCTGACGGCGGGCGGGCAGGCGGCAGGCAGCGTGGCCCGCTGGAACGCGGCGGCGCAGGCGTGGAGCACGCTGGGCAGCGGCGTCGCCGGGGACTACAACAGCGTAGAGGCGCTGGCTTTGGGCGGCAATACGCTCTACGTGGCGGGGCGCTTCGCCACGGCAGGCGGCGCGCCGGCCTCCGGCTTTGCCGCCTACGCGCTGGGCGGCGCGGCGGCGCAGGCGCAGCTCGAACTCGACCCTCTGACGGTGAACTTCGGCGACCAGGCCGTCGGTACCACCGCCGACCTGATGGTTTCCATCGGCAACGCGGCGGGGGCCACGGCTGCGCTCACCGGCACGGTTTCGCTGCCGGCGGGCACGCCATTTTCCATCGTGCAGGGTGCGGGGGCGTTCAGCGTTGCGCCCGGTGGCGTGCGCGAGGTCGTCGTGCGGTTTTCGCCGCAGGTGGCGGGGGCAGCAGCGGCCACGCTCATCATCCAGCACAACGCGGCCGGTGCGGCCAGTCCTGCGCAGGTGATGCTCACCGGCACGGGCACGTCGCGCGGCGGCAACACCATCGTGTTGCGCCACTTCGACCCCAGTGGGCCGCAGGTCACGCCGGGTGCGCAGACGGGCGGCTTCGTCTTCGGTACGAACGGCTACAAGGACAGGGCGAAAGGCACCGCCTTTACCGTCCCGCTGGGCAAGGCGGCTGGGGCAGTGGCTGTGAGCGCCGTCCGCGTCTGGTTTTCCTACGCCGATCCGGTGCCGGGCGCGGCCACCTACACGCTCCACCTCTACAATGGCACCGCACAGTCTGGGCCCACGGGCGCACCGCTCTACAGCAAAACGTACCGTGTGGCAGATGCGAACGCCGACGAAGACCTGAACACCGCCGCCGTGCCCACCGTGCACCGCGTAGACCCGCCGGTGGCCGTCACGCCGGGGAGTTCGTTTTTCGCCGTCGTGGACTTCGGCACCTACACCACTAATAACCTGCTCGCCATCGCTGCCGGGCCGGAAGTGCAGCAGCGCGTGCCCGAAGTGTGGGAGCAGTTCGACACGGGCGCGTGGACAAACGTGTCGGACTCGTGGAAGCAGGGCAGCGCCGGCTGGCAGATGTGGATGGAGGCTGAACTGGCCACCCCGACGCCGAACGAAAGTGTGGAGACGCCGCTTAGCCTGACGCTCGCTACGGCCGCGCCCAACCCGGCGCGCGAAGTAGCGACGGTGAGCTATACGCTCGACCAGGCCGGGGCCGTCGTGCTCGACGTGTACGACCTCACGGGAAGGCGCGTGGCGACGCTCGTGGACGCCGCTCGGCCCGCTGGCCTGCACGCGGCCACGCTGGACGCGCGCGGCCTCGCCGCTGGCACCTACCTGATCCGCCTCGTGTCCGGCAGCCGCACGCGCACGCAGCCTTTCGTGGTGGTGCGATAGCGGCGGCTCAAAATGGGCGACCTGGCCTATGCGCTACACCGGGCGCGATGAGCAATTTCAGTCCCATGCTTTCCCACCGCCCCATTATCTCAGAGAATGACCATGAAAAGATTGTTTTCACTCCTGCTCGTCGTGCTCGCCTTTGCCCCCGGCGCGGGGGCGCAGTCCGGCAGGACGTTTTCGCAAGACGGCATTCGCACTTCCGAAAACCCGGCGGGTCCGGTGCTGCGGGCGGCGATGCCGACGGTGCGTCTGCAACCCGTGTTCACCGCCGGGCCCGACGCAGCGCTGTGGGCCTCTCGCCTGACGGGCGTGGCCCCCGGCTTTGCCTCCGGTAAAGGCAACGCCGCCTTCGCCAAGCTCGACGCGACGGCGCGGCTGCTGCTGGGCGCGCGGGCCGGGCTGGGCAAAAACGCCGCCGCCCTCGCCAGCGCCGTGCCGGAGGCAGCGGTCCACGTGGATGGCAGCGCCGTGTTCGTGGACGTGATGGCCGACCTGGCCCCCGGCGCTTCCCTCGCTGCGCTCGAAGCGCTTGGTGCCGCCGTGCAGGCGCGCGTGGGCAACCTCGTGGCGCTGCGCGTGCCGCTCGACGCGCTCGAGGCGCTCGCCGCCCGGACAGACGTGCGCGAGATCGAGACGAGCCGCCGTCGCCGCCCCGCGATGGCCGCCAGCCGCGCCGACATCCGCGCCGACCTCGTGCACGCGGGCGTGGGCCTGCCGGGCCCCGTCCAGGGCGAGGGCGTCGTGGTGGGCGTGCTCGACTCCGGCCTCGACGTGACGCACCCGGACTTTTTCAACGAAGGCGGCTCGCGCGTGCAGTTCCTGCGCGAACTCAAGGCCGGCAACGCGCAGGCGGACTGGACGAAGGCGCAGATCGACGCGGGCCCCGCAGCCGTTTCCGAACGCGACGGCAACGGCGGTGGCGGCCACGGCACGCACGTGGCAGGCACGGCGGCCGGCGGTGGCCGCGCCGACGCCTCCATGCGCGGCATCGCGCCCCGCGCAGACATAGTCTTCGTCAAGGGCGTGCGCGATGCCGACAGCGACGGCGGCTTCTCGGACAACGACATCGTGGCGGGTACGCAGTTCATCTTCGCCCGCGCCGCCGCGCTGGGCAAGCCGGCCGTCGTCAACCTGAGCCTGGGCAGCAACGGCGGCCCGCTCGACGGCACCGGCCTGCTCGACCGGATGCTGTCTGACCTGGTGGGGCCGGGACGCCTCATCGTGGTGGCGGGCGGCAACGAGGGCTTCGACCTCCTCCACGCCGGCGGCACCACGGTGCCGGGCCAGTTCAACCAGACGATGCTGCTCGTGCCCGAAAAAACCACGTTCTCGCAGGCGGACATCTGGTACGAGCAGGGGGCTGTAACGGACGTGGGCCTGGTGGCCTACTACATCGAAAACCAGACCCTCAAGCAGGGCGCGTTCAGCGGCTGGATGCCCATCGGCAACGCGCACGCCAACTGGCAGCCGTTCGTGCAGGACGGCCAGACGATTGCCGAGTACGCCATCGACGCGGCCACGACGCGCGACGCGGGCAACGGCGACGGCAACGCCGCCGTGTACATCCGCAGCACTGCCCAGGCGGACGCGAGCAATTGGATCTGGGGCATCGTCACGAAGGGCACGAAGGCTGACCGCGTGGACCTCTGGGCCGGCAACGGCGAGTTCGTCAACTTTGGATTCAACCTCCAGGGCTTTACCGAGATGGTGGGCAACACCGACCAGACGCTGGGCACGCCCGCCAGCGGCGACAAGATCATCGCCGTCGCCTCGTACGTAACGACGAACACGTGGACGAACATCGACGGCAACCGCTACGAGGCCGTCAACCCGAGCCCGAGCCGCGACGGCACAGGCGTGACGCCGGTGCTGGGGCAGCGCTCCTACTTCAGCTCCATCGGACCGCGCCGCGACGGGCGGGCCAAGCCGGAGATCGCCGCGCCCGGTGAGCGCATCTTCTCGGCGCGCTCGTCTCACCTCACCGAAGGCGTAGGCGTGCGCCGCGAGAATCTGTTCGCGGGCGGGCAGTACCTGGCCACGCAGGGCACGAGCATGGCCTCACCCCACGTTGCGGGCGTCGTCGCGCTGATGCTTCAGGTCAACCCGACACTCGACTACGCGGCCGCGCTCGACATTCTGCAGAAAACGGCCCGCACGGCCGACACGCACACGGGCGTGCTGCCCAACGTGCAGTGGGGTGCGGGCCGCGTGGATGCCCTCGCCGCCGTGCAGGAGGCGCTGCGCCGCGCCGGTGGAAATCCAGGCGGCGGGGTGCAGCGCGCCACGCTGTCCCGCTTCGACGCCGCCGGACAGCAGCGCAACTTCACCCTCGACGACGCCTTCCCCGTGGACTCGGGCTTCGTGGCGGGTACCAACCGCTACGGCGATCGCGCCAAGGCGACGCTTTTCAACCTGCCCGCGAACGTGACCACGGCCGAGGTGACCGAGGTGAACGTGTGGTTCGGCTACAAGCAGCCCGGCGTTTCGCGCAAATACGCTATCGAGATCTACCCTGCCGTGAACGGCGCACCGGCGGCCACGTCCGTTTTCCGGCAGGAATTCGACCTCAGCCACGCCCAGGCCGATGCCCTCTTCACGACACCTGAAGCGCCCACCGCGCACACGCTTTCCGCGCCGGTGCGCGTGAACGGGCCGTTCTACGTCGCCGTGGACTTTGGCTCGTACCCGGCGCAGGTGGGGCAGGTGGCCGGGGCGCTCGCCATCGTCCACACCGCACCGGCCAGCGCGCGCGTGCCGCACGTGTGGGAAAAGTGGGCCGACGGCACGTGGCACAACCTGTCCGACGCCTGGTGGGGCAACAATGGCGCGCCGGGCACCGACGGCGTGGACCTGTGGATTCAGGCGGGCGTGCAGTACGCCACTGCCACGCCCGTCGAGGAGGACGTACAGCCCGAGGCGCTGAGCCTGCGCCTGGCCGGGCCCAACCCGTTCCGCGAAAGCACGGCGCTGGCCTACGGCGTGCCTCAGACGGGCCGCGTCACCGTCGAGGTGTACGACCTGCTGGGCCGCCGCGTAGCTACGCTCGTGGACGGCATCCAGCCCGCCGGCACTTACACCGTGGCCTTCGCGCCCGCCAGCCTCGCCAGCGGGCTCTACGTGGCGCGCCTCCAGGCCGGCGGCCAGACCCGCGTGCAGCGGCTGGTGCGGGCGGAGTGATTTCGGATTGAGGATTGGGGATTTCGGACTGGAAAGCAGGCGTTATCTGCCCCATCCGAAATCCCCAATCCCAAATCCTGCTCACACCATGTACCCTTCCTGGCGGTACTTTTTGAGCTTGTTGCGGATGGTGCGGGCGCAGATGCCGAGCAGGTCG
>CBDUBO010000065.1:0-9011 GCA_965365405.1 uncultured Rhodothermales bacterium
GCGGCAAAGATGGCGTTGCCGGCAAAGGCGAAGATGACGGCGTTGGTGTGGAGCGGGCGCAGCCGTCCGAAGGTGAGGTACGGACCGAGGTTGGCCTGCCAGAAGGGAAGCTGGAGCGCGATGAGCGCGCCGACGGTCATGCCGATGAGGCCCCAGAGCATCGTCGCCAGCACGAACTGCCGCACGATTTTGTCGTCGTACTGGAAGATTTCGAGCTGTGAGGTGGGCTCCTGCCGGGTGGCCGTGCGGGGGAGGGTTTCCATATGCGGACAGAAGTGGAAAGGACGCCGCAAGGTTACCTTGCCTGCCCGCTGCTGCTGCACAGGTCACCCCCACATGCACGTGCCGGGGATCAGACGGTACCCTGTGGGGATTTCCCCCGCAGCCTTTGTGCGGGGCCCCCTTTCCCGCACCGCCGCTCCGCTGCCGTAGCCTTGGCCCCATGGAAGAGTCCCGTCAACGTCTCGCCGACTTCGCCCGCAGGGCGCCCGCGCTCAGCGATGCTGCGCGGCTGGAGCAAGCCCTGGCGCTGGCCAGCGCCCTGCCCGGCGTGCGGGTGGCGGGCTTCGTGAGGCCCGACCTTGTCCCTGAAGTGCCTGCCGCGCTCAGCAGCGAACTGCCGCCAGGCCTCGACCTGGAAGCACTTGTCGAGGAAGCCGCCGCGCAGCCTCTGCCCGCCCTCGCCACCCACGCGGATGTGCCGGTAGCGGCCGTCGCCGTCCGGGCGGCGAGTAAACCCATCGGCACGCTCGTCGTCGTCGGGCACGTGGCGTTTGCACCGGATGCGCTTTTCGCCCTCATGGCACTCGGCAACGTGCTCAGCGACAGCGCCTTGCTTGGTTACGTCGAGGAAGCCCTGCGCCGTAGCGAGGCGCACGCCCAGGTGATCCTGGAAACGACCGTAGACGCCGTCATCACCATTGACGAGTCGCGGCGCATCCTCTCGTTCAACCGCGCCGCCGAGCGCATTTTCGGCTACCAGGCCGCCGAAGTGATCGGGCAGGACGTGAACGTCCTCATGCCCGACCCCTACCGCTCCGAGCACGACGCCTACGTCGAGCGCTACCTGCAAACGGGCGAGCGCCGCATCATCGGCATCGGGCGCGAGGTGACGGGCCTGCGCAAAAATGGTGAGGTCTTTCCCATGGACCTGGCCGTGAGCGAGGTGCTGCTGCCGCAGCGCCTCTTCACCGGCATCGTGCGCGACATCTCCGATCGGCGCAAGCTCGAACAGGAGGTGCTGCGCGTGTCCGACCTCGAACGCCGCCGCATCGGGCAGGATTTACACGACGGGCTGGGGCAGATGCTCACCGGGATCGGGCTGATCGCGGGCGGGCTTGCCCGCCGTGCCCGCAGCGAAGCGCCCGACCTGGCCGAGGACGTGGAAGAAATCGTGGGCCTCGTGCGCGAAGCCGACGCGATGGCGCGCGGGCTCGCGCGCGGGCTCGTACCCGTCGAGCTGGAGCAGGGCGGACTTCCCGGCGCGCTCGAACGCATGGTCGAGAGCGTCCGCCGCATGTTCGACGTGACGTGCCGCCTGCACGTGCAGGGCACCGAACTCGTCGGGGATTCGACAGCAGCCATGCACCTCTACCGCATCGTGCAGGAGGCCGTGTCCAACGCCGCCCGGCACAGCGGGGCGAGCCTGATCAGCATATTGCTCGTGCTGGGCGAGGAGCACGTGCGCCTGCGCATCCGCGACGACGGCAAGGGCCTGCCCCCCGACCTCGCCGAGCGCCCACAGTCGGGCATGGGGCTGCGCATCATGCATTACCGTGCCCGCATCATCGGCGCGTCGCTCGAAATCAACAGCGCCCCCGAGGGCGGCACCACCATTCTCTGTACCTACCGCCGGGGCGGGCAGATGCCCGCCCGCTCGCTCGAAGAACAACTCCGAGACCTGCCATGAACCGCCTCCTCATCGTTGACGACCACCCGCTGATGCGCAAAGGCCTCGCCATGACGCTCAGCGCCGACCCCACGCTCGTCGTTACCGGCCAGGCCGGCAGCGGCGAGGAGGCCCTTTCCTGCGTGCAGGAGCAGGAATTCGACATCGCCATCGTGGACATCTCGCTGCCCGGCATGAGCGGGCTCGAACTGGTCAAGCACCTGCGCACCATCCGGCCCGAACTCGTCGTGCTCGTCGTATCGCGCCACGACGAGGCGCTCTACGCCGAGCGGGCGCTGCGCGCCGGCGCGCGCGGCTACGTGATGAAACTTGAAGCCGCCGACATGATCGTAGAGGCCGTGCAGCGCGTGCTGGCCGGGCACGTGTACGTCAGCCCCGAGGTGCGCGACCGCCTGCTCGAAGGCATCGCCAACGGGGCCAGCCTGGCGCAGCACTCGCCCATGGATTTGCTCAGCGACCGCGAACTCGAAGTGTTCGAGATGACCGGGCGCGGCATCAGCACGCGCGACATCGCCGAGCGCCTCCACCTGTCGGTGAAAACGGTTGAGTCGTACCGGGCGCGCATCAAGACCAAGCTCAACCTGGCCACGGCGGCGGAGTTTATGCAGCACGCCGTGCAGTGGGTGGGGGCCGAGTCGCGCGAGTCCGTGTAGCAGGTACGAGGGCGCTACCGGGCGTGTAGTCATTCCGTTATCCCCTTTGCACCCCGTAGGCGATTGTTCTAACTTCTGGTTAAGATTCGGCTTGAAAGGCCGTTTTTGCTCACGCTCAAGACCAGAGACACCACTTTCGTACGGCATCGGTATGGCATAGCAGGTAGCCCGCCCACCGGGCTGCGTACGCCTGAGGGCGGGGGAGGGCGATGAACGGCCACGTCCTGCTCCTCAACGCCGACTACAGCGCCATGAGCGTGTGCAGCGTCGAGCGCGCCATCGTGCTCGTGCTGCTCGAAAAGGCCGATATGCTGCACGCGCGCGGCAACCGCTACGTCCGGTCGCAGCGCCTGCAGGTGCCGTTCCCGTCCGTCGTGCGGCTGCGCGGCTACGTGCGCGTGCCCTACCGGCAGATCATGCTCACGCGCAAAAACGTGCTCCGCCGCGACGGCTTCCGCTGCCAGTACTGCGACGCGCGCGACCACCTCACCATCGACCACGTGCTGCCCCGCTCGCGCGGCGGGCGCGACGTGTGGGAGAACCTGGTGACGGCCTGCACGGACTGCAACTCGCGCAAGGGAAACCGCACCCCCGAGGAAGCCGGCATGGCGCTCGCGCGCAAACCATTCCGCCCCAGTCACGTTATGTTTATCCGTGATTACGTCGGGCGGCTGGACGATTCCTGGAAGCCGTACCTCTTTCTTTCTTGAAGAGGTCGGGGCCGCCTGCCCAACCCTGCTTCCTGTGTCCCGAAAGCCCGTTTACGCGGTTGCGCGCCTGATGTGGGCGGCTCCCCTCTTGCTTGTCCTCTACGGCCTGTACCTGCTCAAGGCCCCGTTCGACTACCGCCGCACGCTTGAACAGGGCGTCGAGGCGCAGGCCGAGATCGTCGAACTCCACCTGGACAACCGGGTGGACGTTTCGATGGACCACGTCTCGCTCGCCGTCACGCTCCCGGATGGGCAGCGGGTAGTGGAGGAGAGGATGCCCCTCCCGCACAGCCTCGCGCCCCTGCTCGAAGGCCGTGAAACCGTGCCTGTGCGCGTGCTGCCCGGCTCGGCCAAGCCCATCGTCATCGTCTCGGACGGCGGGGACACTGCCGTGGGGCGGGCGCTGTGGCGGCTCTCGGCCATCAACGGCGTGATGTGCCTGCTGGCGGCCCTCATGTTCGGCATCGGCATCTGGCTGTGGAACCGCTACCTCGCGCGCCACGGCGACCCTGCCGAGCGCGTGCTCACCGAACCCATCGTGGCGCGATGACGGCGGAGAGGGACCTGGACGCTGCCCGCGCCGGTGCCGAAAAGGCTGCCCGCGCCGGTGCCGAGGTCGTCCGCCACTACGCCGCCGCGCGGCAGCGCCTGCGCATCCACGACAAAGGTACCAACGAACTCGTCACCGAGGCGGACGTGGAGACGCAGCGCGCCATCGTGGAGGCGCTCGCGGGCGTCGTGCCCGGGGCGCATTTCATGGGCGAGGAAGAAGCGCTGGGCCAACGTGCGCAGCGCGGCGACGAACTCTGCTGGATCATCGACCCCATCGATGGCACAACGAATTTCATGCACGGCGTGCCGCCGTACGCCGTCAGCATCGGGCTGGTGCAGGGCACGTCGTCGCTCGCAGGCGTGGTGTACGACGTGGCGCACGACGAACTTTTCAGCGCCGCCCGCGGGCGCGGCCTGACCCTCAACGGCGCACCCGCGGGCGTCAGCGCCACCGAGCATCTGTCGGGTAGCCTCGTGGCGACGGGCTTTCCATATCGCCACTTCGAGGGCGTGGAGGCCTACCTCGAAACGCTGCGCGAATTCTTCGCCGCCACGCGCGGCGTCCGGCGGCACGGCGCGGCCTCGGTAGACCTGGCGTGGGTGGCCTGCGGGCGCTTTGACGCTTTTTTCGAGACAGGCCTGAGCGCGTGGGACGTGGCGGGAGGCGTCGTGCTCGTCGAGGAGGGCGGCGGCTGCTGCACGGCGTTCGCGGGCACGGAAGAGGCCATTTTCTCCGGCCAGATGATCGCCTCCAACGGGCTGTTGCACCCTGCCATGCAGCGTGCCACGCGGCGGCTGCGTGGCGTGCACACCTGACGCCCGCACCTCGCATTGCCCCGCCGCGCTCCGGCGTGGTAGTTTGCTGTCACCAATCACCCAACCCCGCCCCTCCATGCCCACGCCCGGCCACGGACTGCTCGAAGGAAAGACCGGCATCATCACCGGTGCCCTCGTGGATACCAGCATCGCCTGGAAAATTGCCGAGGCCGTCCACCGCGAGGGCGGGCGCTTCGTGCTCACCAACGCACCCGTGGCCCAGCGCATGGGCAGCGTGGACGAACTCGCCGAAAAAACCGGCAGCCCCGTCATCTGGGCGGACGCCACCGACGAGGCCGACCTGACCAAGTTGTTCGAGGAGACGAAAGGCCACTTCGGCCAGATAGACTTTCTCGTCCACTCCATCGGGATGGGGCTCAATGTGCGCAAGAACAAGGCGTACGAGGAGCTGAACTACGACTGGCTCCACAAAACGCTCGACATCTCGGCCATCTCGCTGCACCGCATGATCACCAAGGCGCTCGACACGGACGCGCTGCGGCAGGGCGCGTCCATCGTGGCGCTGACGTACATCGGCGCGCAGCGCACGTTCTCGAAATACTCCGAGATGGGCGACGCCAAGGCGCTGCTCGAAAGCATCGTCCGCTCC
This sequence comes from uncultured Rhodothermales bacterium, assembly GCA_965365405.1. Classification (GTDB taxonomy): domain Bacteria; phylum Bacteroidota; class Rhodothermia; order Rhodothermales; family BA12; genus CBDUCD01. The sequence goes on from CBDUBO010000065.1 coordinate 5,251, forward strand.
TACGGCGTGCGGCTGGGCAAGCGCGGCGTCCGCATCAACAGCATCTCGCAGAGCCCGACCAAAACCGTCGCCGGTTCGGGCATCAAGGGCTTCGACGCCATGTTCGACTTTGCCGAGCGCCTCTCGCCGCTGGGGAATGCCGATGCCGAGTCGTGCGCCGACTACACCGTGGCGATGCTCAGCGACCTGACGCGCATGGTGACGATGCAGACGCTCTACCACGACGGCGGCTTCTCGGCCGTCGGCATCACGGACGAGCTGATCGAGGACCTGTCGACACTCGCTTCGCGCAGCGAGTAGGTTGACGCTCGCGTCGCTCGCTTGTAGTACGCTCGGCTTCGCCTCGCTGTTGTGGGTAGAAGGGCTCAGGGCCAAACTCAGCCATCCCAACCACCTCCCCTCCAACCAACTGCAAGCAAGCGCAGGGCGCGTCAGCAAGCGAGCCGCAGGCGAGCGTACAACCCAACTACCCACTCTCCATGCAAACCCTCACCACCGTTGCCGCGATGCAGGCCGAGGCCGGCAGGGTGCGCGGTGCGGGGCAGCGCCTGGCCCTCGTGCCCACCATGGGCGCGCTCCACAGCGGCCACCTGGCGCTCGTGCGCGAGGCGCGCCGGCATGCCGATCACGTCACCGTCTCGATCTTCGTCAACCCCACGCAGTTCGGTCCGGGCGAGGATTTCGAGCGCTACCCGCGTACGCCCGAAAAAGACGCCGCGTGGCTGGCCGAGGAAGGCGTGGACGTGCTCTTCACGCCCACCGTCGCGGAGATGTATCCCTTCGGAGTGGACGAGGGTGTGTGGGTTGAGGTGCAAGGGCTGGACGCGCACCTGTGCGGACGGCATCGCCCCGGCCACTTTCGCGGCGTGACGACGGTCGTGGCCAAGCTCTTCAACGCCTGCCAGCCTGACGTGGCCGCTTTCGGGATGAAGGACGCGCAGCAATTCTTCATCCTCCGGCGCATGGCCCGCGCTCTGCGCTGGCCCGTCGCCCTCGTGCCCGTCGCCATCCAGCGCGAGGCCGACGGACTGGCGCTTTCGTCCAGAAATGTGTACCTGACGGATGCGGAGCGCGCCCAAGCGGGGGTGCTCCACGCCGCCCTCGAAAGGGCGAGGCAGCGCGTGGCAGAGGGGGAACAGAGGCCCCAAGCCCTTGTTGAGGCGCTGCTTAAGCGCCTGGCCGACGCCTCGCTGGCACGCGTGCAGTACGCCGAAGTTGTGAGCCCAGAAACGCTGCACCCCGTCCCTCGCCTGGAGCCGGGCCAGCAGGTGCTCGTAGCCCTCGCCGTGTATTTCGGCGCCACCCGCCTGATAGACAACGCCCTCGTTTCCATTCCCGAAAAGATTTCCGCATGACGATCACGATGTTCAAAGGCAAGCTGCACCGGCTCCGCGTGACCGAGGCAGACTTGTATTACGAAGGCTCCATCACGATTGACGAGGAGTTGCTGCGCGCCTCCGGCATCCTGCCGTACGAGAAGGTGCAGGTCGTCAACGTCAACAACGGGGCGCGGCTGGAGACGTACACCATTCCCGGCGCGGCGGGCGGCCGCACCGTCTGCCTCAACGGCCCCGCGGCGCGCCTGGCCGCGCGCGGCGACGAGGTGATCGTCATCACGTACGCCCAGATGACCCCCGAAGAGGCCCTCGAACACCGCCCCCGCGTCGTGCTCGTCAACGAGCGCAACGACCCCAAAGAGATCATCAACTACGGCGTGGCCGACCACCCGGACGCACTGCCTCTGCCGGCAGAGGTAAGCCAGGCCTGACGTATTTTGCGGCCCATACAAGAGCCCGCGCGCGGTGACGCGGCGGGCTCTTTCGTTTTACTCCTTCAATCACCCTTTTTATGGAGATCAAGCACGTCACCGTTGTCGGTGCTGGCACAATGGGCAACGGCATCGCCCACCAGTTTGCGCTCAAAGGCCATCCGGTCACGCTCGTGGACCTGGACGAATCCGCCCTCGAACGGGGGTTGGCTACCATCACCAAGAACATCGACCGGCAGGTAGGCAAAGGCGTCGTTTCCAGCGCCGAGCGCGATGAGACGCTGGGCCGCATTACCACGACCACCGACCTCGCCGCTGCCGCGCGCACCGCCGACCTGGTAGTGGAGGCGGTGGCCGAGACGCTGGCCGTCAAGGCCAAGGTGTTCGAGACGCTCGACCGCGAGGCGCCCCAGCACGCCATTCTGGCCTCGAACACGTCGTCCATCTCCATCACCGCCATCGCGGGGCAGACGGGGCGACCGGAGCAGGTGATCGGGATGCACTTCTTCAACCCCGTACCCGTGATGCAACTCGTCGAGGTGGTGCGCGGGCTGGCCACGAGCGACGAGACGTACGAGGCGGTGCGCCATCTGGCCGAGGCGCTCGGCAAAACGCCCGTCGAGGTCAACGACGCGCCGGGGTTCGTGAGCAACCGCGTGCTGATGCCCATGATCAACGAGGCCATCTTTTGCGTGATGGAAGGCGTGGCGACCCCCGAAGCCGTGGACGCGGTGATGAAGCTGGGCATGGCCCACCCGATGGGGCCACTCACGCTGGCCGACTTTATCGGCCTCGACGTGTGCCTGATGATTCTCGAAGTGCTCCACCGCGAACTGGGCGACAGCAAGTACCGCCCGTGCCCGCTCTTGCGCAAGATGGTGGCGGCCGGCCACCTGGGTCGCAAATCGGGACGTGGCTTCTACGTGTACGGGTAGAGGAAAGGGGAGAGGGCGATTGGCGACTGGTAAAGGGCGAACGGCAACGTAGGGGCACCATTCATTGCGTCCCTGCTCAGAAGCCCGTAGGGGCGTGCCGTGGCACGCCCTGCGCCGCCGTGATGGCCTGAAATCGTTGTGCCAGCAAGGGCTTAAGGCCCGTTGCGGGGTGGCCGATGATGAGGATGTCCCTCACCAGCCATCCCCCATGGACGATCTCGTCAAAGATTTCCTCGTCGAGTCCTTCGAAATCCTCGAACGCGTAGACACCGACTTGCTGGCCCTCGAACGCGGTGAAGCCGCCTCGGGCTTGCTGGCCAGCATTTTCCGCGGCGTGCACACCATCAAAGGCACCTGCGGTTTTCTGGGCCTAGAGCGTCTGGAATCCGTTGCTCACGTAGGCGAGAACGTCCTGAGCAAGCTACGCGATGGGGAACTGGCTCCTTCGCAGGAGCTGATCAGCACCTTGCTACGCCTGCTCGACCGCCTGCGCGACATCATCACCGAGATCGCCGCGACGGGCTCGGAGCCGCAGGGCGACGACACCAAGCTCAAGGCCGAACTGAACGCCTGGCTGTCGGGCAATGCGCCCGCCGCGGCGGCGCCTGCTGCCGCGACGCCTGCCGCCGCTGCCCTGCCCGACGAACCCCTTTTCGAACTCGGACCCGAGTTTGACGATCTGCCAGCCGCCACGGCACCCGCCGCGCCGGTGCCGCCAACGGCCCCAGCCACGCCGAAGCAACCTGCGCCCGTCGAAAAAGCGCCCGTGTCCGCCGAGAAGGCCGCAGCGCCGCACGCCGTGGCCGAGACGACCGTCCGCCTCGACGTGACCCTGCTCGACCGCCTGATGAACCTGGTGGGCGAACTGGTGCTGACGCGCAACCGCATCCTGCAGCAGGCCACCGCCATCGGCGACGGCGACCTGGCCACGACGGCTCAGCACCTCGACCTGACGACAACCGAGTTGCAGCGCACCGTCATGAAGACGCGCCTGCAGCCGCTTTCCGTCGTCTGGAACAAGCTGCCCCGCGTCGTGCGCGACGTGGCGCTTTCGTGTG
>CBDUBO010000066.1:0-8941 GCA_965365405.1 uncultured Rhodothermales bacterium
CGGTGTGCGCGAGCAGCACCGCGTTCTCGGCGTCGGCCCGGTAGCGGGCCATTTCGGACTGAAGGGCGGCCAGTTCGCGGCGAAGATGGCGATCCTCGACGCGGTGGCTGGCCGGTTGCCGGGCGGCAGACATGGACGGACGGTATAACCGTGCGCACGATTAGAAAAAATCTTACCAATCCCTGTAGCCGCACCAGATAAGCACGCGCTTTCACGAACCCGCGGGCGCGTGTGCCATTGAACAAGGGCCACCTGCCGCCCGCTCATGCCCGACTCCCCCCAGCAACTTCTCCGCCGCGTCTTTGGCTACAGCACCTTCCGACCGGCGCAGGAGGCCGCCATCGCCCGCGTGATGGATGGGCAGGACGTAGTGCTCGTGATGCCCACGGGAGGCGGTAAGTCGTTGTGTTTCCAGATTCCGGCGCTCGCACGCAGCGGCGTCGGGCTCGTCGTGTCGCCGCTGATCTCGCTTATGCAAGACCAGGTGACGACGCTGAAGCAACTGGGCGTGCGGGCCGCCTTTCTCAACTCCTCGCTCTCGTCCGCCGAGCAGCGCCGCGTGCTGTCCGACCTGCACCGGGGCCACCTCGACCTGCTCTACGTCGCGCCGGAGCGCCTGCTCTTGCCGCAGTTTCAGGAAAGGCTTGCTGACCTCGACGTGGCACTTCTTGCCGTGGACGAGGCGCACTGCATCTCGCAATGGGGACACGATTTCCGGCCCGAATACCGGCAGATCCAGCAGATCCGCCGCCTGCTGCCGGGCGTGCCCTGCATGGCCGTGACGGCGACGGCGGACGCGCCCACGCAGCGCGAGATCCTGCGCGAACTGGAGATGCCCGCCGACGCGCTCATGGTGACAGGCTTCGACCGGCCCAACCTGCGCTACCGCGTCCAAGTGGCCGACGGCGCGCGCCGCCAGTTGCTCGCCTTTGTGCGCGAGCACGCGGGCGAGGCGGGCATCGTGTACTGCCTGTCGCGGCAGAAGGTAGAACAGACCGCGGCGTTTCTCAACGAACACGGCATCGAGGCGCTGCCCTACCACGCGGGCCTGCCGGGCAAGGTGCGCGAGGCCAACCAGGCGCGCTTTCTCAACGAGGAGGGCGTCGTCGTCGTGGCCACTGTCGCCTTCGGCATGGGCATCGACAAGCCCAACGTGCGCTTCGTGGTGCACCTGGACGTGCCCCGCAGTCCGGAGGCGTACTATCAGGAGACGGGCCGCGCCGGGCGCGACGGCTTGCCCGCCGACGCCTGGATGCTCTACAGCCTGGGCTCTGTCGTGGCCACGCGTAAGATGATGGACACGACCGGCAGCGAGGGGCAGCACAAATGGGTGGAGCGCCACAAGTTCAACGCGATGATCGGCTTCTGCGAGACGGCGCGATGCCGCCGGGGCGTGCTGCTGTCGTACTTCGGCCAGGAGGCGCCCGAGCGCTGCGGCAATTGCGACACGTGCCTCTCGCCTGTCGAAACGTGGGATGCGACCGAGGCGGCGCAGAAGGCCATGTCGGCCATCCACCGCACGGGCCAGCGCTTTGGCGCCGCGCACGTCATCGCCGTGCTGCGCGGCGACGAGAACGAACGCGTCAAGAAATTCGGGCACAACCGCCTGCCCACCTTCGGCGTCGGCTCCGACCTAGACGTGGCGGCGTGGCGCTCCGTGCTGCGCCAGCTCGTGGCCGCCGACTACCTGCGCGTGGACGTGGACGGCTTCGGCGGCCTGCGCCTGACGCCCGCCTGCGGCCCCGTGCTGCGTGGCGAGGAGCAGGTGCTGCTGCGCAAAGACCCCGTGCCTACGCGCGACCGCAAAAAGCGGCGCAAGGCTACCCTCTCCGCGCCTACCTCGGCGGGGCAGGAGCGCTTCGAGAAGCTGCGCGACCTGCGGCTGCGGCTGGCCCGAGAGCAGGGCGTGCCGCCCTACGTCATCTTCTCCGACCGCACGCTGGCCGAGATGGCCGAGCGGCTGCCACGCTCGCGCGACGAGATGGGCGAGGTGCCGGGTGTGGGCGAGGTAAAGCTGGCCCGCTACGGCGACGCATTTTTAGCCGCCCTGGCCGAAGCATAGCACGATATCGCTCCGCGAAAGTCTTTACCTTACAGGTGTTTGACGGTTGCCCCTCCGCGATTCACCCCCACCCCTATGCTCCTTCGCTCCGCCCTCTTGTGCGGTGGCGTGCTGGCCCTTCTCGCCACCGCTCCTGCCCAGGCCCAATCTGCCGTTTCCATCAGCCTCAACGGCGCCTTCGGGTTCGTCTTCGGCTCCGGCACCGCCGAGGAAGCCATCTATAACGCGCACGCGCAGTGCACGGAGCGGGGCGGCACCAACTGCACAACGCTCGTTTTCTCGGAAGACAGGGGCTATGGGGCCATCGCGCTCTCGGAGGAAGAAGACACTGACATCGTAATCGGGGCCGGGCTGGGCTTCAGCACCCCCGAAATGGCTGCCGAACGCGCCCTGGCAGAATGCATCGAGCGCGGCGGCACGGGCTGCACCATTGCCCACACCTGGCTCGACGCTGAGGGCTGACCGCCCCAACGCAAAACGGGCGGGCCGGGCGTACGTCCCGGTCCGCCCGCTGGCGGGTGCGCTGACTCGGTCAGGCTGACACTTCGCTGTCCTCTCCTTCAGCGCGGGGCGGCCCGAACGGCTCGATCCTCGGATTGGAGAACGGACCTTCTACTTCGGGATTTCCGGCAGACAGCCCAAGGCGCTGCGCGGCGTCGGCGTCCACGAGAACGGTGTAGAGGTGGTCTTCAGGATCAATGGCGACCACCCCGAACCGCTCGTCGAGTTCACCAGGCTCCAAGTGCAGCGTCTGACGGACTTCCTCCAGCGTAGGCGTTCCTTCCGTCCACGTGAGGTTGAAGAACATTTTCTCAGGCATCACACGGCACCTCCGGGCCGCTCACGCTGTCGGGTTGGACAGGCGTAGAGATCAGTGCTTGTGGCCTTTGCACCCGCAGTCGTCGGAGCGGGTTTCGCGGACAGGCTCCTCCCCGCGTCCCATCCGATACCCGATCTCGAAGGCCAGTTCTTCGCTCGTGAGCGACTGCCCGGCCAGATCGGGATAGGTTTGCGCCAGCACCTGCTGCACTGCATCAGGCATCTGCTCGCCCGTTTCTGCTCCGGCATCCTCCCCCTCGAACGAATGCCCGATGCTCAACCGCGGCGCGGGCTGACGGATCGGGCCCGGGTCGGGCAGTGGACCCGGTTTGGGGAACGGGCCGGGCTCAGGAAGCGGAATGGGGTACTTGATCTTGTCCCACCACGGCAGCTTCTTGCACAGCCAGGGGTACTTCTTGCAGATGTCGTACACGAGGACGGGCACTACCTTGTCGGCCAGCTTACAGCCGTCCACGACGCCGTAGCCGTGCTGGTAGTCGTAGCCCGTCGTGCCCAGGTCCTGCGCTGTGCTCGTAATGAGGTTACGGATGGCCGACGGCGTCGAGGCCGCGTTGCTACTGTCGTAGGGCCGCTTGCTGCGGATGGCTGCTACGACGCCCGCCACCACCGGCGTCGCCGCCGAGGTGCCACCGTCCGCTGCGTAGACGCCTGACCCACTGAAGTGCGTGTAGCCGCACACGTCGGGCTTCTTGTTGGTCAGCCGGCCCGGCCCGATGGCCGAGTAGCCCACGCGCTGCTTGGTCGTGTCCACGCCGGCCACGCACAGCACCGCACCCGACGAGTTCGCGCCGTAGATGGTGTTGGAGGTAACGCCCTGGCAGCGTGAATCGGGGCAGTTGGCTCCGCAGTTGCCCGCTGCAAAGAGGATGTCCGCGCCGTAACGCGCCAGCGTGGCCACGATACGGTTGAAAGGATGGTTGGGGTTGTCGCTGTAGTTGGCTGGGTGGCCGACGGGCCAGTCCCAGCTCGGATGGAACATCCCCCAGCTGTTGTTGACCACGAGCGAGCGCGCCTCGCCCGGACGCTTGGGAGCCTGCATGACGCCGATGAGGTGCTGGTAGGCCAGCACGGCGTCCGAGAGCAGGCCCTGCATAAGCGACCCGCCCGGCGGCGCGCTGATGGGACGCAGCAGCGCGATGTCGAGGATGGTGCACTTAGGCGCGGCGATGCAGACATCGTAGGCGCACATCGTGCCATGCCCCACGGCAGCGCTGCCCGGCGTCACGGACGGACTCCAGGCCCAGCTCCGGGCGGCGTCGAAGTTGGGCGTTTTGCCGTGGCTGTTGAGGTAGGCCATGTTGACACCCGAGTCCACGATGGCCACGAGGACGCCCTTGCCGTCCATGCCCCGGCTGTGCATTTTACTTGTACACAGCAAGGACTCGACCGTGGTGTCGGTGCCTACCGGAGCCGAGCCGGGGCACACGATCATGGGCTGGATCTCGGGATCGGCGTAGAAGCCGACGACGGTGTTCGAGGCCGCCACTTCTTTCTCGAAGGCATCGAGTTTCCCTTCCTCGACCTCGCCGCGCACCAGGTACGTCGCGGCTTCGGGGGCCGCGTCGAAGGCGAGCGGCGCGTCGGTGTCGAACAGGTTTCTGGCCTCGAACGCACCGAGGGTCGTACGGGGCACGGCGACGACGGGAAACGACTCGTCAATGTTGACGGTGGAGAGCTTGGGGGCCGCGCGCAGGTCGAGGGTCGTCTCCTCGCTCATCATAGCGGCAGCGGCGTTTTCGGCCCTGGTCTTGCTGTAGGCAAGCTCCAGGAGTACACGGCGGGTTGCCATCGTTGGCCTCCTTGGAATAGTGAAACAGTAGTGGAGGAACTTCACGGCCATAGACACGCCGGGGCCCGATCTGTAACCCCGTGTGCAGATAAGGTGGAGTGCGGCCCTGCGCTTGCCCGGCGGCACAGGGGCCGCGTAGATTGCCGCGCGTTCTTTTTCATTTGCCACAGGTTCTACCCAGGGGGGTGGATTAAAAGGGAATCCGGGGGCGGCGCGATGCCGTCCATAAAAGCCGGAGCTGTGCCCGCAACTGTAAGGCGTCCGGGTGCGCACTGCGCGCCCTGGGCAGCGGCCATCGAGCCGCGTGGTCACTGTGCACTGCACGGGAAGGCCACGCAGGGGAGGCCGCCGTCCACTCCATTCAGGAGGGAGGCCGAGCCAGGAGACCTGCCTGTGGCCCCAGCCATTCCACCCTCCGGGATCAGAGGTTGCGGCCATCGCCTGCTCGCGTGCGAGCGTGCCGCAGCACCGCGGCACTGGCGCTGCGCCCGACCTCAGCTATTGAGGATCGGGCTTTTTCATGCGCCTTCTCGCCTTTCTCGTTCTGCTTGCCGCCGCGGTGCCCCTCCGGGCCCAGGACTCGACGCGTGCCCTGCCCGGCATCGTCGTGGAAGCGGCGCGCGGCGCGGCGCAGGCCGCTTCCACGGGCCGCGCCGTCGTGCTCGACAGTGCGGCGCTGCGGCAAACGGGCGCAGCCACGCTGGCCGACCTGCTGGCGCGGCGCGGCGGCGTGTTTGTGCGCAGCTACGGCCCCGGCGGGCTGGCCTCGCCCTCGCTGCGCGGCGCGGGCGCGGCCCAGACGCTCGTGCTGCTCGACGGCTTCCGCCTGGCTGACCCGCAGTTGGGGCAGGTGGATCTGTCGCTGCTGCCCACTGCGCTCCTGGAGCGTGTCGAGGTGCTGCACGGCGCGGCGTCGGCGTGGCACGGCAGCGACGCGCTGGGGGGCGTCATCGCCCTCTCGTCCCGGCACGCGGAAGCGCGCCACGGCACCGCGGAAGCCGAGGCAGGCGCGTTCGGCACGCGAGGGCTGTCCCTTTCGGCGGGCGATGCGAGAAGCGGACAGCGCTGGATGGCCGCCATCACGCACCGCCAGAGCGAAGGCGACTTCCCCTTCACCACCGCAACGGGCCGTGCCGTGCGCCGGAATGCGGACTTCGAAGGGTCGGGCGCGATCGTCACGGCCGGGGTGGGCCGGTTGGAGGGTGGGCTGTGGCTCGTGGACGCCCACCGCGGGTTGCCCGGCGTTGCCGGTACGACGACGCACGGCGAGCGGCAGCACGACCGGTCGGCGCGGCTGTGGCTGCGGCACCGGCAGCCGCTCGGCGCGGGTACGCTCACGGCGGGCGTAGCGGCGCAGGCGGGCACGCTCCGTTACACCAACCCGCTGCTGGGCCTGGACGAGACGGGCCGCACCGCCGTCGTCCTGTCCGAGGCGAAGTGGAAGGGCGCGATCAGCGCGAACTGGTTGCTGGGCACGGGCGTGGGGCACGGCTTTGCGCAGGCGAGGCATCCGGGGCTGCGCGGGCGGGCGGGCGAGCACCGAGGCCACGCGTTCGGCTACGCCGAAGGGCGCGTGGGACGCCTCTCGCTCGCTCCATCGCTGCGCGTGGACGCCGCCGCCGGGCAGGCGGCGCTGAGTCCACGCCTGGGGCTGGGTTATGTGCTGACGCCCGCGCTGCGGCTGGTGGCCAGCGCGGGACACGCCTTCCGCACGCCCACCTTCAACGATCGCTTCTGGCAGCCCGGCGGCAACCCCGACCTGCGCGCCGAGCGGGGCTGGACGGTAGATGCGGGCCTCAGGTGGCAGCACGGCCCGCACAGCGCCGAAGTCACAGGGTATGCAAGCGCCGTTTCTGACCAGATTGCGTGGTTGCCCGGCGAAACGGGCGTGTGGTCGCCGCACAACGTGGGCCGCGTCGAGACGCGCGGCGTGGAGGTGTCGGCGGAAACGGCCCTCGCGCGCGTGCCGGGCCAGCCCTACGCCGGGCTTTTCTACACCTTTACCGATGCCCGCGACCGCTCCGAGCCGGGCGCGCCTGCCTACAATCAGCCCCTGCGCTACGTACCGCGCGAGCAGGCCCGCCTCTACGCCGGGCTGAAGGTAGGATGGCTCGCCTTCGACGCCGGGCTGCGCTACACGGGCCGCCGCTTTGTCCGCACCGACGGGCAGGCCCCGCTGGCGCCCTTCGGCGTCGCAGAACTCGGGATCCGCCTGGACGTGCCCGCGCCCGGCGGCCGGCTCTCGGCAGCGGCAACGCTCGACAACGCCCTCGACGCGCACTACAGCGTGCTCCAGGGCTACCCCATGCCGCCCCGGCACCTGCGCTTCCGGTTGGGCTACCGCTGGGCGCGCTGAACGCTACTTCGCAAAGCACCTTTTCCACCCCTTTCCTTTCTCCATCCATGAACCGACTGCTGCCCGCGCTCTTTTTCGCCCTCACCTTTACCGGCTGCGACCTTCTGGGACCTGAAGACGCCCGCACACCTGCCGTGACCGGCGTTTTCGTCGCCAACCAGGGCAACTTTTCCGATGGCAATGGCAGCGTTTCCACCTACGATCCCGAAACGGGCGCGGCCTCGCCGGAGGCACTGGGCAACCTGGGCACGCTCGCGCAGAGCCTGCTCGTGCACGACGGCACGCTCTACATCGCCGCCAACACGGCCGGGCGCGTGGACGCCTACGACGCGCGCACGCTCGCAAAAAAGGCCAGCTACACGGGCCTGCTCGCACCCCGCTACATGGCCGTCGCAGGCGCGCGCCTGTTCGTCACCAACCTCTACGGCGATCCGGCCACATTTTCGGGCGGCACCGTTTCCATCGTTGACCTGAGGACGGGCCAGAAGCTCAAAGACGTGGCCGTGGGCGACAATCCCGAGGGCATCGTGGCCGTGGGCAACCGCGTGTACGTCGCCAACAGCGGCTTCGGGCTGGGCTCGACGGTGAGCGTGCTGGACGCGGCAACGGGCGAGGTGACGGCAACGCTCCCCGTGGGTTGCGACGGTCCGCGCAGCCTCGCCGTGGACGGCGAAAGCGAGGTGTGGGTCGTGTGCACCGGGCGCACCACGTACGACGCGCAGGGCAACGTGACAGGCTTCACCAGTGGGGCCGTGCGCGTGCTCGACGGCGCGACGGGCGAGGAGCGCGCCCGGCTCACCCTCGAATCGCAGCGGATCGGCGCGGCGGCGCTGGGACAGGACGTGTTCTTCAGCCCCGCCGCCGACGAGCTGTACGTGGTGGCGGGCGCCGTGAACGCACCCGAGGAAGGGCGGCAGGTGCTGCGCTTCAACACGCGCACCAACGCGCTGGTGGCCCGTATCAATCTGCCCGCCGGCACCGCGCCTATCGGAGCCGTAGCCTACGATGCACGCCGCGAGCAGCTTTACCTGGGCCGCGTGGCGGGCTACACCGTCGCGGGCGAGGTGACGATTCACAACCGCGAAGGGACGCTGCTGAGCCGCTTCCAGGCGGGCATCGTGCCCACTGCCATTGCCTTCCGCGAGGGCGAGTAAGGGCCGTGCGCATAGACCGCTGCATCTGCTTCGACGTACCGTTCGCTCATCTCAAAAAGGTGGCGGGCGACACAGGCGCTTCTACTGTCGAGGCGCTTCAGGCGCACGCCGTATTCGGGCAGAAGTGCGGCCTTTGCCGCCCCTACGTCAGGCGGATGCTGCGCACGGGGCAGACCGCCTTCCACGAGATCGTGACAGAGCGCGACGAGCCGGCCTGACCGCCCGTTCCGTTCGTGTGACGACAGCGCGGAGCACGCAGGCCTGTCGCGGGGCTGCCGTATCCTCAGCCCCACTCTCCCTGCGCGCTGTGGCTGTCTGGTTCACACTCATTGGTGTTCTCTTCGTCGGCATGGCGCTGGCGCGCACGCGCCTCAACCCGCTGCCGCTCACGACGGCGCTGCTCTACCTCGGCATCGGCGCGGTGCTGGGGGCGGTGGGGCTGCTCGAAGGCACGGCCACGGGCGCGGCAGGCCTGCTGGAAATCGGCTCCGAGGTGGCCGTCATCATCTCGCTTTTTACCGCCGGCCTCAAGCTGCGCACGCCGCTGACGGAACGGCGGTGGGTGCTGCCTGTGCGCCTCGCGTTCGTCTCCATGACGCTTACCGTGGCGGGCATCGCGGCGGTGGGTGTGTGGGGGCTGGGGCTGCCGCTGGGCGTGGCCGTCATCCTGGGCGCGGTGCTGGCCCCCACCGACCCCGTCCTCGCCTCCGACGTGCAGGTGCGCCACCCCGACGACCGCG
>CBDUBO010000067.1:0-8829 GCA_965365405.1 uncultured Rhodothermales bacterium
CGCAATCCGTGTTTGGCTTCGGCCCATAGGCGGTCGAACTGCTCGTGATCGTATAACCGTGCCCGCGTCCGATCGAGGTAGGCCGTGACGGCCGTTTGGAGTGCGTCGTCCCGGATGAGCGCCAGATCACCCGTGGCCACCAGAGCTTCTGCCGTACCGAGCACAGGCCGAACGGTCGCCGTCCACATCGAGCGCTCTGCCCAGACCAGCAGGGAGTCCGGCGGTGGAGGTGTCGCTTCGTAAAAGGCCAGCCACAGCAAGCTGCCTGCTCGGTCGATGGGACGCAGGAAAGCGTCCGCCTCCACAGATGCGCGCTCCGTTTCCCGCAGATCGGCCGCGAGCTGGCGCAGATACGCGCGTTCTTTCTCGGCATCCTGGCGTGTGTTCCACCAGGCTCCTACTGCGAGTGCCACCAGCACACCGGTGACGACCACGAGAAACTCGGCGCCAAACCAGCGCAGCCCTCCTCGCCAGTCCCAGCGCCTCGGCGAGGCGACAGAGGAGACAGGGTCGTTGTTGCGTTCAGTCATCCACGGAAGCTACAACAACCCGGTCGCGGCCTTCGTGCTCCCCTGGACCTGCGCCCGCACTCCCGGCGAGAAGTAGCGGTACTTCCCGAGAAGCTGGCGTGCACTCTGGCCGCCGCTCAAGCGCCGGGGATAATCAGGTCGAACGACCCGGCCGTCACGATGGACACCCGTCCTTCCGGGATGAGTTGCGGCTTCTCGTAACGCTTCCTCTCCACCACGGTCTGCTGTGTGTTCATGGCTGCCTCGGTTCGGGGTCAGCGGGTAATCGTCAGCGTGCGCGTGAGGGTGTGTTCGCCTGCATCCAGGCGGTAGACGTACACGCCCGGTGCCAGCATCGTAGCATCCACCGTGGCGGCGTGCTCCCCTGCACCGAGCACCTGCTCCACCAGCATCGCCACCTCGCGGCCCAACACGTCGTAAACCGACAGCCGCACCTCGCCTGGCGCGTCGAGCGTGAAGCCGATTACCGCCCGCACAGAGGCTGGGTTGGGATGGCTCTGCCCCAGATTGAAGGCCCGTGCCACGCCCCGCTCGATGCCCGTGAGCGTGAAGGCCGGATCCACGTCCACTGTGCGCCCACACGTGTCGGTCACGCGCAAGTAGAAACGAACCGACGTGCCACCGCCTGCCGTCGTGATGGGGAAATAGACGGTAAACTGCTCCTCGCCTGGGGCCACATCGAACGTCGTCCCGGTGCGCGTCACACCCGGCAGCGGCGTTTCGCTGGCATCTTCGGGATCACCGATGTTGAGGTTGTGCACGTTGTAAAACTCGTACCGCGTGCCGCCCGCCCCGGTGTAGACGAAGATGAACGCGCGTGAGGCGTCAGCGCTCAGTTCGTAGCCACCCGGGTAAAAAGGCATCGTCGCCGGATCTGAGCACGTAGCGGACTGGGAGGCCACCTGGTAGAGCGCTCCTCCGAGCGTGGTAACGTAGAGCACACCGGAGGCGTTGTAGGCGATCCCTGTGGCAAGGTCGAAACCATAGGCCAATTCCTGTCCATCGTCGAGGCGGAGTACGCGGCCGCTCGCCGGCTGCCAGCCAGGAACGGGCGGCGGGGGCGGGGGCACGAAAACGCCGTGCTGGAGCGCTGTGAGTGCGCCGTCTCGCGGATCGCGTGCGAGATCGGTCAGCGTTGTCAGCCCCCCTTCATGTATGGAGAAAGATCCGTTCAACTCGACGGCGTACACGCGGGCGAGCCCCTGTACAAAGGGGAAGCCCGTGAGCGTGCTCACGTAGAGCCGCCCGTCCGCTGCGACAATGCCCGTCGGCACGACGTTCACTGCTGGTGGACCCACCGGGGTAGGGTTGGGTAGGTCTGGAAACGCGGCGACGACGCTGAGTAGCCCCGTCGTCAGGTCATAGCGCAGCACCACGTTGGCACCGGCGTCGGTGAGGTAGAGCGCCCCATCGGGGCCCTTCGCGATGCCGTAAGCGTTGGAGTCGGTATAGCCCTCCGCGAAGACGAAGCCTGCTACGTCCACCGAGTGCGCGATGTCGGCTGGGGTGCGGGGCGCGTCGCCCGGAGTGAAGCCCGCCGTCGAGATCTGGTAGAGAAAGCCGGACGAGCCGCTCGTCGTGTGGGTGAACCACAGATCATCGCCGTCGAGAAAGACATGGTTGACGCCGCGCTGTTCTGCTGCGCTGCCCCCGGTTGGGAGCCCCGTGAGAAACGGAAAGACCTGACCGCCGGGCAGCACGACCGAAATCTGCCCGTCGTTGGAGGAAGGAGTCGTTCCGGCTTCCGCCACCCAGACGCGTCCCTGCGCGTCGACGGCGATGCCAATCGGGCGGTTGAGTGCGCCGGTGACGAGCGTTGCACCGGTGGGCTGAGCAAAGGCGGGTGGTGCCAGCGGGGCCCACAGAACCAGCGCGATGAGGCCCAGCAACAGGGTAGGAGAAATACGCATTGCCGTTCGGGGTTTGGCGCTTCTGGGCGAAGCGGTAACAGGTGGGGTGCGGCGGAGCCCTGTCGCGTGCTCCGCCTCCTACTCAGGTGTCCAGAAACTCGACGGCCATCAGCCGCCGCCCATGGTCTTCGAAGAGATCCTGCGCCTTGCGGCGGAAGCTGTCGAGGTCGCGGCTATACCAGAACGAGTTGGCCCAGTCGCCACTTCGCGCAATCCCCACCCAGTAGCGCTTGCCGCCTTCGACGTAGGTGTGCACGTGCACGAGGCGGCGGCCTTTCTCGTCAAAGAGCGTCTGCGCTTTTTCGTTGAACGCCTCCAGCCCCTCGCTCACCCAGAACGAGTTGGCCCACGTACCCCCCTGCGCCAGCCCGATCCAGTGGCGTTTGCCAGCTTCGACGTAGGTGTGCACAAACGTGAGCCGCCGCTTGCTTTTGTCGAAAAGCTCCTGCGCCTTTTGCTCGAAAGCCGCGCGGCTGTCGCTGATCCAGAACGAACTGGCCCAGGAGCCGCTACGGGCGATCCCCATCCAGTAACGTTTGCCGGCTTCGACGTACGTGTGCACGTGAATGAGGCGCTTGCCCTCGTCTGTGAAGAGCTTCTGCGCCTTCGCCTCGAACGCGGCGCGGGTCGTGCTCGTCCACACGGCGCTCGCCCAGTCCCCGGCCCGCGCGATGCCTGCCCAGCGGCGCTTTCCGTTTTCGACGAACGTGCTCACCCAGATGAGCCGCCGGCCCTTCTGGTCGAAAAGCTCCTGCGCCGTCTTGTCGAAGGCCGCTTTGCTCGACGAGATCCAGAACGAACTGGCCCACGTCCCTCCTCTTGCAATGCCTGCCGCTGGAATCTTGAAGCCGGGTGTGGTGGAGGCAGGCCAGATGGCCGCCGTCTTTTTCGGGATGCCCTGCGCGCTCAAGGGCACCCACGGATCGCTGGCAGCAGGCGGGGTAAAGGCGTCCCGCTCGATCACCCAGGCACTCTGGAAGGGCATGCCGCGGAGCGGACCGCCCTTGCCCTTTCGCGCCTCGATGTGGGTGTGCGGGTTGGTCGAGTTGCCCGTGTTGCCCACGCGGCCGAGAAACTGCCCTGCGCTCACCCGCGCGCCCTTCTGGAGCAGTTCCTCGGGCATCGAGCCTTTCCTGAGGTGCGCGTAAAGCACGAAAACGCCGTCGTGGTCGATCCAGAAGTGGTTGCCCGAAACCGGGCTCGGCGTAGGGTCGGGAAACTTGCCCAGTACCGTGTTGTCGTCCATCGTTTCGAGCCAGGAATCCACCACGCCGTCCGCCATGGCCCGTATGGGTACGTCCCAAATGCGGTAGCTGTCGTTCTTGGAGCCGGATTTTCCGGGCAGTAGCTGTGACCACGCGCCGCCGCTCACGCCCTGCAAGCTGATGTCGTGGGCAAAGATCTGCGTACCGTTTGCCCCTCCGTTGGCCCAGTGCCAGGCAGAGGTCACGACGAACTCACCATCCCGGAGGTCGCCCGCGGCGAACGGCAGCAGAAAGGCCCCGGCCGGAACGGGGTTCGTGTACGGTGCCAGGCTGTACGTCGCGGTGGCGGCGTCGGTGAAACCGTCGCAGAAGACGTGCACGCGCACCTGCGGAGGCGTGCTCGTGAGATAAACCATGTTTTCGTGCCAGTTCTCGCCGGCCTCACTCCGGTCGAGATCGACGCGGCCGTTGCTCCACGTGGCCGTCGCCCCTGCTTCAATCGTGCCCTGCGCGTCGCTGGGCTTGGCGTCCCCATCCGGGTCGAGCACGTAGGGAATGCCCTTCATGGTCGTGGCGAGGATGCGTGCGCCGGGGTACGTGAACTGAATCTTGTTCACGGTGACGGCACTGGACTCGTTGTTGGTGATGCGCAGGCGAAGAATGAGCTTGGCGTGTCCTTTCTGGCCAGCCTGAGCGGGGGCGAGCGGGAGGTAAAGTGCCTTTCCCCCTTCGATGGGTTCAGCGGCGATTGCGAGGTTGGGAGCAGCCATTTGCACGTTATGGTTGGAGGGTAGCGGCGCGTGTGCGCATCTCGACGCTACACCGCGCCCGACACCGTCGCAATAGGGCGTTTGCACCATCAGAAAGCCCGGTCGTCAACACTTCGGGCACGCCGGACCGCTGGCGCGCTGCTTCCCGGCGTGTAGGCTCCCTTGATCCGTCGTGCACGGTCACAGGAAGTCTCCTAACCCGCGCTCACGGTCTTGTAGAAGCCCAGCGGATTCAGGCCGGCTTTTCTGCTGGCGCATCGACGCGGCAACGGCTCCGAGCCCTTCGCGCCGCGCTATGTCCTTCTACTCAACCGAATCGTGAAGAGGGCCCCGCCTCTTTCCTCGGCGACGAATTCGTAGAGCGAGGCTACGTCCTTGGCCAGATCCGCGAGGAGCACCCGCTCCGGGTGGGGCGGTAAGGCGCAGGCACGAGAGGCCTTCTTCAATCTCGAAAAAGAGGACGGCTTTCTCGTCTACGAAGCCGGGTTCGCGCGCGAGCGAACGGTCTACGAAGCGCATGTATATGCCGGCACCGCACAACTGCTCTGCGCAGAACCCGACGAATGGGCGGCCCTACAGACCCCTGCGACTATTCCTCCTCGACAGGTTCAGGATCGTAGCGCAGGTCGATGAACTCGGGGTCTTCCTCGGATTGAGAGAGCCAGAACGGACCGAAACGCGCGACTCCTCCCACGTGCTCTACCAGCTCTGATAGCGGCTCTTCCGACCACGTCGGCCCTGGCAGTCCGAAGAATCGGTGCAGCTGACCAATCGTCGTCTGCCCGTGAAACGTCAGCATAAGGCCGCTGCGAAGCGGCTCCGTAGCCGCTTCGGGATCAAAGAGCCGGTTGATAAGGCCCACGAGTGGGACTCGCATCGCCACGAACACATGGTCGCCGGGCCGAAGCATCGACTTCCCGCGCGGCATGATCACCGCTGCGCCGCGGACGATGAGCGCCACCACCACCCCATCGGGCAGCGCCAGGTCACGCAGCGCCTGGCCGGCCACGCGCGCCGAGGGGGCAACCGTGTACTCGACGATTTCGGCGTCGACGTGTCGAAGGGCGTTGATTTCGAGCGTAAGCGGCGGCAGCGGATCCGACGGCAATACGAGCCGAAGCCACCGGGCCACCGCGGGAAGCGTCCATCCCTGCACGACGGCAGAGACGAGGACGACGAAGAACACGACGTTGAAGAGCAGTTCGCTCCCCTCGACGCCAGCCAAGAGCGGAAACGTGGCAAGCGTGATGGGCACGGCGCCTTTGAGTCCCACCCAGCTCAGGAAAGCTAGCTCTGGGGCGCGGAAGCGAAACAGGAGCGTAGCCACCACGACCGCTACTGGACGGGCAATGAAGACGAGGACGAGCGCGATGAGGAGGCCCTCTCCGGCAACGGCGAGCAGACGACTCGGAAAACTCAGCAACCCCAGCATGACGAAGAGCACAATCTGGCTCAGCCAAGCCCCCGCATCGTGCACCTGAAAGATGCCTGGCTTGGAGACGAGCGGTCGGTTGCCGAGCACGATGCCGGCCAGATAAACGGCGAGGAAGCCGCTTCCGCCTAGACTCGCAGCAGCGCCGAAGGCCACCAGACCGAAGGCCGAGGCGACGACGGGGTAGAGCCCCGCGTGGCTGAGCGCGATGCGGCTGTTCGTCCATGCGGCCACAAAGCCGATGCTGAGACCCACGACCGTTCCGATACCGAACTGCATGGCGAAAAGCAGGCCGAGGGCCAGCGCCGAATCGGCCTGCCCGGTGATAACCTGGAGCAGCCCGAGCGTCAGGAAAATCGCCATGGGGTCGTTGGAGCCGCTCTCGATTTCGAGCGTGGCCGTCAGGCGCTCGGGCAGCTTGAGGCCGGAGGTACGCAGCACCGAGAAGACGGCGGCGGCATCGGTCGAGCCCACGATGCTGCCGAGCAGGATGCCGTAGAGGGGCGGCAGATCTAGAATCCATGCCGCGGCTAGGCCAGTGAGCAGCGCTGTGACGAGTACGCCTGCGGTTGCGAGCGAGAGCGCGGGACGCCAGGCCGTGCGAACAGAGCGCAGGGAGGTGCGCAGCCCTCCGTCGAAGAGGATGAGGGCGAGGGCGACGCTCCCGATGGCGTTGGCAAGCTCGTAATCTTCAAAGGCGATGCCGCCCAGCCCTTCGGACCCGGCCAGCATGCCGACGGCGAGGAAGAGCACGAGCACGGGCATGCCCAGTCGTGCGGAGAACTTGCTCGACGCGATGCCGATGAGCAGAAGCACGCCGCCGGCGAGCATGAGCGAGTTGACGGCCTCCATGAGCGTGCTTGAGGGGGTGAACGCAATCAACTACCGAAGGTGAGCGATGTTGACCCACCTGATGGCGCAGCCGGTGTTATCGCACGCGAGCACCCTGCTCTCCCGGTTTACATCAACTCACGCCCTGAAACGAAGAAACCCCTCAAACCGGCTATTTTAGCCTGCCTGAGGGGTTTTCTGGGGCGTGCCCGGGATGATTCGAACACCCGACCTTCTGATCCGTAGTCAGACGCTCTATCCAGCTGAGCTACGGGCACGTGCTTTTGCAAGGGCTGCCAAGATAGCGCGGGCGCTCGGACGCCTGCAAGTGAAGGCCGAGAGAATCCTTTAGCCTGTGTTTCCTTACCGTCACGTCTGCATCGTGGGAGCCGGGTTGGCCGGCGCGTGTGCGGCTCACTACCTCTCGCGCTACACCCGCGTCACCCTGCTCGACACCGCCAGACCCGCCGCTGGCGCTTCGGGTGTAGCGGCGGGCATCGCCAACCCGTTTGCCGGACAGCGAGCGCGCCCGGCGTGCCAACACGCGCAGGCCATGGAAGCGCTGCGAGCAGTCCTGGAAGCTGCCCGTCAGGTACCCGATACCCAAGGCCTCCTACGTCCCGCCGCCGATGCACAGCAGGCACGCGTTTTTCAGGAACGCGCCTCCGAGCACGCGGAAGCCCTCACCTGGCTTACAGCCGAGGCTGCCCAGTCGCACTGGCCGGACGTGCAGGCTGACTTGGGGGCGCTCTGGGTACGGGAGGCGCGGGCCCTCGATGTGGCTGCTTTCGTGGAAAAGCTCATCGCCGCCTCCTCTATCGAGACTCGCTTCGGGGCGAACGGACACCTGACCTCATTGGAGATGGAGCAAGGGTGGATGGGCGGACTCAGCGACGTCGTGGCCGGCGCAGATCTGGCGGTGCTGTGCACGGGCGCATCGTTGCCGGGCGTGCTGCAGCGATTGCCGTTGCACCGGGTAAAAGGGCAGATCATCACGCTGTACGCCCCGAATCTGGCCCACCGGCTTCCGCCGATCGCGGGGGCCGGCTACCTCGTCCCCGACGGCGATACTGTGGTAGTAGGCAGCACGTTCGAGCACGTCTTTACGGACACCGCGCCCACCGAGGCGGGCATGGCCTTGCTGCGCGAGAAAGCGATGGCGCTCGTGCCTGCCCTGCACGACGCCCCGCTACAGGCGGCGCGGGCGGGCGTGCGCACCACCGTACCCGGGGTGCGGCGGCCACTGCTCGGCCCGATCACGCGGAGCGGGCGCGTGTGGGTGTTCAACGGACTGGGAGCCAGGGGCCTGCTGACCGCACCGCTGCTGGCCTCTCGGCTGCCGCTGTACCTGAGCAATACCGACGCCATCCCGTCCGAAATCCGACCGCCCCTACTCGATTAGCCTACCCTCGGAGCCGCGCTTCCGGGCGTGCGTACATTGCACGACGTTCAGCACGCTTTCTCTTCAATCATGGAACTCACGACGACCCGCATTGCCGACCTGCTCGGCGACGAAGCCAGCACCCTGCTCGACCACACCTCGCGCACCATCTCCAAAGATCAATTGCACCTGCCCGGCCCCGACTTCGTGGACCGCGTGTGGATCCAGTCCGACCGCAGTCCGCAGGTGCTGCGCTCGCTCCAGTCGCTGTTCGACCGGGGACGGCTGGGTGGCACGGGCTACCTCTCCATCCTGCCCGTGGATCAGGGCATCGAGCACTCCGGGGGCGCGTCGTTTGCCAAGAACCCCATCTACTTCGACCCGGAGAACATTATCAAGCTCGCCATCGAAGGCGGTTGCAACGCGGTCGCTTCGACCTATGGGGGGCTGGGCGCCGTGGCGCGCAAGTACGCCCACCGCATTCCGTTTATCCTCAAGCTCAACCACAACGAGCTGCTGACGTACCCCAACAAGTTCGACCAGATCATGTTCAGCCGCATCGAGGAGGCGTGGAACATGGGCTGCGTGGCCGTCGGCGCGACGATCTACTTCGGCTCGGACGAGAGCAGCCGCCAGCTTCAGGAAGTCGCCGAAGCGTTCGCGCTCGCGCACGAGATGGGCATGGCGACGATTCTGTGGTGCTACCTGCGCAACAGCGCCTTCAAGGTGGACGGCAAGGACTACCACACGTCTGCCGACCTCACGGGCCA
>CBDUBO010000068.1:0-8781 GCA_965365405.1 uncultured Rhodothermales bacterium
CTACTGGCTGCTCAACGTCGTGACGGAGCGCGAGGGGGTGGGGGCCGCCGTGCTCATCCGCGCCCTCGAACCCACGCGCGGCATCGAGGCGATGTACCGCAACCGGCCGCTGGCTCGCCGCGACTGCGACCTGACGAGCGGGCCGGGCAAGCTGACGCAGGCGCTGGGCATCGACAAAGCGCAACACCGCGCCGACCTCACGCGCCCGCCGCTCTACTTCGCCGACGCCGAGCCTGAAAAGGACTGGCCCGTCGCCGTTTCCACCCGCATCGGGCTGACGCGGGGCGTAGAGTTGCCCTACCGCTTTTTCGTGCCCGGCCACCCGTGCGTGTCGCCCGGCGTCCCCAGCGACATTGCCGTGGCGCGGCGCAAGCGGAAACAGCGCGGCTGACAAGCACGAAAAAGCCCGCCCCGGTGGGTACCGGAGCGGGCAGGGCTCGAAGGGGGAGCGGGTCAGCGCTTCTTGATCTGCCGGTAGATGAACAGCACCAGCAGGGCGCCGACGATGCTCATGATGAGGCTGCCCAGGTCGAAGTCCACGGCGCTGCCTTCGCCGATGCCCAGCAGGCCGGCCAGAAAGCCGCCCAGGAGCGCGCCGACGACGCCCAGCACGATGGTGATGAGGATGCCGCCGGGATCGTCTCCCGGCATGATCCACTTGGCGAGAGCCCCGGCGAGCAGGCCCATCAGAATCCAGGCGAGAATACCCATTGTGGTTCGGGTTGGTTTGAAGGAGGAACGCGCCCAACACTACCGCAAAACTTCATTTTCTGCTACCGCAGGCAGGTGCAACGGTGTAATGGTAGTGTAATAGCGCTTTCACGCCTTTTCACCGACCCCGCGCCGGGGCGGTGTGTAAGTTGCCCGCTTCCGTAGAACACACCCCCATGCGCCAGCATCTGACCTCGGCCCAGGTACGCCAGGCATTCCTCGACTTCTTCCGCGAAAAGGAGCACGCCATCGTGCCCAGCGCCAGCCTCGTGCCCCAGGGCGACGCCACGCTGCTGTTCACGAACGCGGGCATGAACCAGTTCAAGGACGTGTTTCTGGGCACGGGCACGCGGCCCTACCAGCGCGCCGCCGACACGCAGAAGTGCCTGCGCGTCTCGGGCAAGCACAACGACCTCGAAGAGGTGGGCTACGACACGTACCACCACACCTTTTTCGAGATGCTGGGCAACTGGTCGTTCGGCGACTACTTCAAGCGCGAAGCCATCGCGTGGGCGTGGGAGCTTCTGGTGGAGCGCTGGGGGCTGGAGCCCGACCGCCTCTACGCCACCGTTCACGAGGGCGACACGCGCCTCGGCCTCGACGCCGACAACGAAGCCGCCGACCTGTGGACAAGCGTCACGCCCCTCGCCCGCGACCACGTCAAGTTCTGCTCGACGAAGGACAACTTCTGGATGATGGGCGACACCGGCCCGTGCGGCCCGTGCTCTGAGATCCACATCGACCTCCGCACGGACGAGGAGCGTGCCGAGGTGCCCGGCATCAGCCTCGTCAACACGGGCGACCCGCGCGTGATGGAAATCTGGAACCTCGTCTTTATCCAGTACAACGCGCAGCCGGACGGCTCGCTCAAGCCCCTCAGCGCCCGCCACGTGGACACCGGCATGGGCTTCGAGCGTGTACTGGCCGTGCTCCAGGGCAAATCGAGCAACTACGACACCGACCTCTTTGCCGCCGTCCTGGCCCGCATCGCCGAGCTGTCGCCCCGCGAAGACGTGAAGGGGTACGACCAGATCGAAACAGGTGACGAAGCCGAACGCGAGCGCGTCCGCGTAGCGATGCGCGTCGTGGCCGACCACATCCGCACGCTTGCCTTTGCCGTCGCCGACGGGGTGGTGCCGGGCAATGCCGGGCGCGGCTACGTCATCCGCCGCATCCTGCGCCGCGCCGTGCGCTACGGCTACCAGACGCTCGGCTTCCGCACGCCTTTTCTCCACCAACTCGTGGTTGCGCTGGGCGAGACGATGGGGGAAGCGTTCCCCGAACTGCGGACGCAGCGCGAACTCATCGAGCGTGTGCTGCGGGCCGAGGAGGAGAGCTTTCTGGAAACGCTGGGCACGGGCCTGCAATCTTTCGAGGCGTTGCTGCCGCACCTGCGCGCTTTCGCGGCCCGCGAGGAAATGCCGCAACCCGATCTGCAGAAAGCCCGCGAGGCGCTGCGCGGCAGCCGCGCCGCCTTCGACCTGCTGGCCAAAGCCTACGGCACCTCTGACGCCGATGCCGTCTTCGACCGCTTCTCGCAGTCGGCTTCCGAAAGGTTGCTGCCCGGCGAGGTGGCTTTTCTGCTGCACGACACCTACGGCTTCCCATCCGACCTGACGGCGCTCATGGCGCGGGAAGAAGGCTTCGGGGTGGACATGAATGCCTACGAGACGCTCATGGACGCGCAGCGTAGCCGCGCCCGCGCTGCCGCCTCGTTCAAGGTCGATCAGAGTCAGGTGGACGCGTGGCAGACCGTACGCGAGGGCGATTCGCACTTCTTGGGCTACGACACGCTCGAAGCCTTGTCGGAAGTGACGGCCTTCCGCACCGTGCGTCTACCCGACGGACAGGAGCGGCACGAAATCCGCCTCGCGGCGACGCCTTTTTATGGCGAGAGCGGCGGCCAGATCGGCGACACCGGCAAGCTCGTCGTGGGCGATGAGGAAATCGCGGTGCTCGACACCCAGAAGCAGCAGGGCGAAACCGTGCACGTCGTCGAAAAGCTGCCCGAAAATCCAGACGCGCCGGTGTCAGCACGCGTGGACGCGGCGCGGCGGCAGCGCATTGCCAAGCACCATAGCGTGACGCACCTCCTGCACGCGGGATTGCGCCACGTGCTTGGCGCGCATGTGCAGCAGAAAGGCTCGCTCGTGGCCCCGGACAGGCTGCGCTTCGACTTCAGCCACTTCGAGCGCGTGGGGCCCGACCAGCTTCGCGCCGTCGAGGATTACGTCAATGGTTTCATCCAGGACAACGTCCAGAAGCAGGAAGAGCGCGACCTGCCCATCGAAGAAGCGTTGGGCCGGGGCGCGATGGCGCTTTTCGGGGAGAAGTACGGAGACCGCGTCCGCGTCATCACCTTTGACCCGTCCCGCTCGGTCGAACTGTGCGGTGGCACGCACGTCGGCGCGACGGGTGAGATCGGCGTGTTTCGGTTCGTCTCGGAAGGGTCGGTGGCCGCGGGAATACGGCGCGTCGAGGCGCTGGCCGGCATGGATGCCATCGCCCACCTGTGGCAGGAAGCTGAGGAACTGGGCCGCGTGCGCGGCCTGTTCCGCAACTTGAGCCGCCCCGCCGACGCCGAGATCGAATCGCTTCTCGAACAGCAGCGGCTGCTCGAAAAATCACTTGAACGCGCCCGCATGGCCGGTCTGGAAGAAAAGCTCGACGGCTTCGCGCGCAGCGCGCAGGCCGTCGGCGACGCCCGCCTGGCCGCAGGCCGCATGGACGGCGCGGGCATGGATGCGCTGCGCGAACTGGCGCAGACACTACGCGACCGGATGGGCGAAAACGGTGTGGCGTTGCTCGTCGGGGCCGACGAAACGGGGGATAAAGCCATGCTGGCCCTCGCCGTTTCGGACCTCCTCGTGGCGCGCGGCGTGCAGGCTGGCAAACTGGTCGGCACGCTGGCGAAACTCGTGGGCGGCGGCGGCGGCGGCAGGCCGAACCTCGCCACGGCGGGCGGCAAAGACCCTGCCGGCCTGGATGCCGTGCTGAGCCGCGCCCCCGAACTGCTCGCTGAGGCGCTCGCCTGACGCTGGCTTCACGCCGGCAAGCGTATTTTCTAACTCCTCTCTCAAAAACACCCTTTCCGGTGCCCTCTACGCAGACGCCGGTGTACGACCGCCTCCTTCGCGTCCGCCACGAGCGGGGCGGAGGGCTCATCGTGCTCATCGACCCCGACAAGCTGGCCCCCGAGAAGGTGCCTGCATTCGTGGAGCGGTGCGAACGGGCGCAGGTAGATGCCTTGTTCGTGGGTGGCAGTCTCATCCACACGCTCGACCTCGACCGCTACGTGTCCGCCATCAAGCGGTGCACTTCGCTGCCCGTCATCGGCTTTCCCGGCTCGCTTACCCAGGTCGTCCGCCCGCTCGACGCGGTGCTGTACCTGTCTATCGTGTCGGGCCGCAACCCGGAGTATCTGTTCGGGCAGCACGTGCAGGCGGCGCCGCTCATCCACAGGCTGGGCATCGAGCCTATCTCCACGGGCTACATGCTCGTCGAGTCCGGCAGGACGACGACGGCGCAGTTCATGAGCGGCTCCGTGCCCCTGCCGCGCCACAAGCCCGACCTCGCGGCGGCGACGGCGCTCGCGGCGGAGATGATGGGCATGAAGCTCCTCTTCGCCGACGGCGGCAGCGGGGCCGACGCGCCCGTGCCCGTCGAAATGGTGCGTGCGATCACGGACGTGTGCCGCGCGCCGCTCATCGTGGGCGGTGGCCTCCGCACGCCCGAAGCCGTGGCCGAGCGCATCGAAGCCGGGGCGCACCTGGCCGTCGTGGGCACGGTGTTCGAGGAGCGCGGCGGCGCGCACCTGATGGAAGAGATGGTGATGGCGTCCCGCGTGCGCGCGGCCCGCGTGCCGCTCTGATGCGGCGGCTGGCCGCGCTCCACCTCACGCGCCGCCCGGTGCTGGCGCTGACGGCGGCGGCAGGCCTCTTCACCGTGGGCTATTTCTGGCCGCCGCTCGTGGCCCTGGGCTGGCTGGTGGTGGGCGTCACGGGCGGCCTGCTGCTGCTCGAAACAGCCGTTCTGCTGCGTCCCGCCGAGGGGATGACCGTCGAACGGATCGTACCGCGCCGCTTCTCCAATGGCGACTGGAACGGGGTTGAAATCGTGCTCGAAAACCGCACCGGTGCGGCGCTGCGCGTAGAAGTGATCGAGGAGTTACCCGTCCAGTTTCAGGCCCGGCATTACCATTTCAACCGGACGCTGGCTCCCGGCGAGCGGCAGCAGTTCACGTACACCGTGCGCCCCACGCAGCGCGGGCGCTACCTCTTCGGGCGCGTCAACGCATACGTCTCGACGCCCCTCGGCCTGGTGGAACGGCGCTACCGCAGCGCCGAGGCGCACGAAGCGTCTGTTTACCCGGCCTTTTTGCAGCTCGAACGCTACCAGCTCGTCGCCGCCACGAGCCGCCTCGAACTGATCGGCCTCAAGAAGATGCGCCGTCTCGGGCACACGATGGAGTTCGAGCACGTGCGCGACTACGCCACGGGAGACGACGTGCGGACGATCAACTGGCGGGCCACGGCACGGCGCAGCCAGCTCATGGTGAACCAGTACCAGGACGAGCGGGCGCAGCCCATCTACTGCGTACTCGACCTGGGCCGCACCATGCGGATGCCGTTCAGCGGCCTCACGCTGCTCGACCACAGCCTCAACGCGGCGCTCGTGCTGGCAGGCGTGGCGCTCAAAAAAGGCGACCTAGCGGGCCTCGTCACATATGCGCACCGCGTGCCCACGATCCTGCGCGCCGAGCGTCGCAGTGGGCAGATGGGGCGCATCCTCGAAACGCTCTACGCCGTCGAGACGGACTTTGCCGAGTCGGACTCGCAGCGCCTTTACACGGCGCTGCGCCGCGAACTGCCGCGCCGGAGCCTGCTCGTCGTTTTTACCAACTTCGAGAGCGTGTCGGGCATGAGGCGCCATCTGCCCCAACTCAGCCGCCTGGCCACGCACCACGTCGTGCTGTGCATTCTGTTCGAGAACACCGAACTGCGCGCGCTGGCGGATGCCGAGGCCCCCCGCCTCGACGCGCTCTACATTCAGACACTGGCGCGGCAGTTCACCACTGAAAAGCAGGAAATCGCCCGCATCCTGCGCCGCCACGGCGTCGGCACCCTCTTCACCACGCCTGGCGACCTCACGCTCAACGTCGTCAACCGCTACCTCGAACTCAAGGCCCAAGGAGTGATTTAGGGTTGGATAGTTGGAGGTTAATCTGGTCATTCGGCCCTCGTCACTCGCCATTCCTATGACCGCGATGACCTCTGCTTTCAGAATCTGCGGCTTGCTCCTGCTGCTCGGCGCGGCGCAGGCGTCCGCGCAGGTGCCCGACTCTTCCGCGCCTTTACCGGATCGCCCGCGCGCTCGTGACATCGGGCTGGTGGTAGGCGTGCTGCCGCCCGGCCCGCGCAACGCGATTACCGACGTGGCTGGCGTGCGGGTGGGGCAGGTGACCGTCGTCGCGGGTGATTCCATTCGCACCGGCGTGACGGCCATCCTGCCGCACGGCGGCAATGTGTACCGGCAGCGCGTGCCCGCCGCCATTCACGTCGTCAACGGATATGGCAAGCTGCTGGGCGTGACGCAGGTGGTGGAACTGGGCGAACTCGAAACGCCCATTCTGCTCACGTGCACGTTATGCGTGTGGAAAGCCGCCTCAGCGCTGGTGGACACGCTCCTGGAAATGCCCGGCATGGAGAACATCCGCTCCATCAACCCCGTCGTGGGCGAGACGAACGACGGGGGCCTGAACGACATCCGGGCGCAGCCCGTCACCGCCCAGGCCGTGCGGCAGGCGCTGCGGGAAGCGTCTGGCGGGGCAGTGGAGGAGGGAGTTGTGGGCGCGGGCACGGGCACGGTCGCTTTCGGGTGGAAAGGCGGCATCGGTACCGCCTCGCGCCGGCTGCCGGAGCACATGGGCGGGCATACCGTCGGCGTGCTCGTGCAGGCCAACATGGGGGGCATCCTGACCATGAACGGCGCGCCAGTGGGGCGGGCCCTCGACCAGTACGCCTTTCGCGATGCCCTGGGTAAAAGTGCCGACGGCAGCATCATGATCGTCGTGGCCACGTCCGCACCGCTCGACGCGCGCCTGCTCGAACGGCTGGCCCGCCGCGCCACCGTGGGTCTTTCCCGCACGGGTGCGACCGTCTCCAACGGCTCTGGCGACTACGTAATCGCCTTCTCGACCGTGGAGGGGAGGGCGGGGCAGCCTCTGGTGGACAACAGCCAGATGACACCGCTTTTCCAGGCCGTGGCCGAGGCCACCGAGGAGGCCATCTACAACGCGCTGCTGCGCGCCCGAACGGTGGAAAGCCGGTGGGGAAGGGCGGAGGCCCTGCCTATTGAGAAGCTGACACCTGTGCTGGAGCAACACGATGTGCTGCGGTGGGACGAACGGCTGCCTCCAGGACGCCGGTAAACCGCCGCCGCTTCCCCCACGCGAAGGTTGACAAATTGGCGAATTGACCGATCTGTTGCCGCGCAGGGCACGCTACCTTGCCCGTTCTGAGGGCGGAGCGTTAACTTGCGCCCGCGCTACGGCACGCGCCCACCCGCACTCACCCCCGTACATGTTCGCGCCCCTCCTGTTTTTTCTGCTCGCCGTCACGGCCATCACGGCGGCGGTCGGGATGCTGCTGTCACGCAACCCCGTCCACAGCGCCCTCTGGCTCGTGCTCAACCTGCTGAGCGTAGCCGGGTTGTATCTGACGCTCAACGCCGAGTTTATCGGTGTCGTGCAGGTGATCGTGTATGCCGGGGCCATCATGGTCTTGTTCCTGTTCGTGATCATGCTTCTGAACCTGGAAGCATTGCCCCGGCTGGAGAACTTCGATGCGCGCCGCGCCCTCGCGTTTGTGGCAGGCGTGGCCCTGCTGGCCGTGCTGACCTACAGCCTCGCGGCGGGCTTGAAGGTGCTGCCCGTCGTGGAGATCGGGCCTGCCGCCGCCCTCAACGGGGAAGCCGCCTTTCTGGCTCGCGACCTCTTTACGACCTACGCGCTGCCTTTCGAGATGATTGGCGTGCTGCTGCTGGCGGCCACCATCGGGGCCGTCATGATCGCCAAACGCCACTTCGGCGATTCCTGAAAAGATGGAAGTCACCCTCAACTGGTACCTGGCGCTCAGCGCCGTCCTGTTCGTGCTCGGCGTGCTCGGCGTCATGATGCGGCGCAATGCCATTGTGCTGCTCATGTCGGTCGAACTGATGCTCAACTCCGTCAACCTTACGCTCGTGGCCTTGAGCCAGGCGATGGGTGATCCTTCCGGGCAGATCCTGGTGTTTTTCGTGATGAGCGTAGCCGCGGCCGAGGCGGCCATCGGGCTGGCCATCATCATCGCCATCTTCCGCAACAAGCTGACGGTGGACGTGACGCAGATCAACCTTTTCCGCTACTGAGCGAACCCCGCTGAGCCGCCCCGGATGGGGCTTTCCCTTTCGGCCCACGCCAACGCCCTTTCCTGATGCCCGCAGACCTTTCGGTACGGCTCATCCTGCTGCTTCCCCTTGCCGGTGCCATTTTTAGCGGCGTGCTGGGCCTGTTCTTCCCGGCCCTGCGCCGCAGCGAGACCCTGATCGGGGCCATCTGCACTGCCGCTGTCGCTCTTCCGTTTCTCATCGCCGTGGCCCTGTTCGCGGGCTTTGAGCAGACGGCGGTGGTGCCCTTTTACACGTGGATGGCGGCAGGCGACCTCAACATCGCCTTTGCCTACCGCATAGATCAGCTCTCGCTCCTGATGACGCTCATCGTCACGGGCATCGGAGCACTGATTCACCTCTACTCCGTCGGCTACATGCACGGCGACGAGGGGTTCTGGCGCTTTTTCGCGTACCTGAACCTGTTCATCTTCGCCATGCTCAACCTGGTGCTGGGCGACAACTTGGTGGTGCTGTTTCTGGGATGGGAAGGCGTGGGCTTGTGCTCATTCCTGCTGATCGGTTTCTGGTACAAAGACCTCAAAAACAGCGCGGCGGCCACCAAAGCGTTTGTCGTCAACCGCGTGGGGGACTTCGCCTTTCTGATGGCGATGTTCATCCTGTTCAAAAACCTGGGCGGGCTGG
>CBDUBO010000069.1:0-8764 GCA_965365405.1 uncultured Rhodothermales bacterium
CGCGTGGGCGGCGTGCTCGTGCGGGGCGTGCCCGAGGGCAGCGTGGCCTACCGCGCCGGCCTCCGCGTGGGCGACGTGATCACGCACGTTGGCGCGCGGCCCGTAGACGCCACCAACGAGCTTCAGAGCGCCATTCTGCGCTACCGCCCCGGCGACGAGGTGCCCCTCGTGGTGCGGCGGCGCGGGGCGGAGCAGCGCGTCGTCGTCGCCCTCATCTCGCCCGACGATCCGGCTTACAGCGCCTGGTTCGAGCAGCGCGAAGCGCCGGGCATCGTGATTCCGGACGGCATCCCCGAGCATGGCGACGTGCTCGTGCCTGATGGCTGGGGCGTCGGGCTGCGCGAACTCGGCAGCGAAGCGCGCACGGCTTTCGGGCTGGAGGACGGCGCGTACGTGGCCTACGTCGAGCGCGGCAGCGTGGCCGACTTCGCGGGCCTGCCGCGCGACGTGGTCGTGCTGGGCATCGAAGGCGTCGAGGTCACTTCGGCGCAAGAAGCCACCTACACGCTCGAAGCCCTTGCCGGACGCGAGCCCGTGCTGCTGCGCGTGCGCCGCCGCGACGGCACGACAGCGTTCTACGAGGTGACGCCGCCGGCACGCTGAGCGATCAAAGTGCCCTGAGGTTGCGGAGTTTGATTTCCTCGCGCACCTCCCCATCGCTCGACACCCACGAAAAGCGCGTCGGGTAGCCCAGCACAGGGTTGAACGAGGCTTCCAGCGTGCCGTGCCCGTAAGACTGCGCCGCTGCCAGGCGCTCGAACACCTCCTCTACGGTGAGGGCTGTTTCGAGGGGCGAGCGCGGCATTCCTTCCGCCTCGAAAACGAAGGCCCCTTCGGCGTAGTCAACGGCCACCACCTGGCCGCCTCTGACCTCTACGCGCGCCCACGCCTCGGCGCTGCCGCCGTCGCACGTGTTGCAGATAAAGACGATGCGCTGCTCGACCTGGTAGTGCTGAAGCGCGGCGGCGCGCCAGCGCGCGAGGGCCTCATCGGTGGTGCTAATCTGACTCACGTCGCCGTCGCAGCCAATGGCGGCAAGCAGCAGCAAAGGCAACAGGCTGAAGGACGTTCGCATGGCGGGAGGGGCTTGTGCCCTGAAAGTACCACGCGGCTGCCGCGCTGCGCAGGGCCAAAGGCCATCCCAGCAGTGCGGTCAGGCCTCGCCGCGCACGATGGGCAGGAAGTCCGCCACGTCTTGCGGGGCCGGCAGACGCGCCTCGCCGCCCATCTCGTCGAGGGCGTCGTGGCAGAAGGCGGCCAGGGCAGCGCGGCCCGTAGCGTCCATGTCCACGGCATCGTAAGCGGAAGAAAACTGGCTCCACTGCTGCTCGGCAATCTGACCGGCGACGTAGCGCGCAAAGAGCAGCGTGAGGGCGCGACGGGGGTGGGAAGCAGGCTGGTAAGGCATGGGGACGCGGGTGTTGGAGTGAGTGGCGTGGCCTGTGCGCGATAGATCAAAAGGCGGGCCAACTCCTTTACCGTGTCTTCACGTCAGCACAGGCTGCCGGAAAAGGAAAAGGGTGCTTGCAGCGCGAGAGAAGTGGAAAGATGTGCCGCGCGTCGCTTCCGCGTAGAGCACAAAAAGCCGTCCGCGCCAGGGCACGAACGGCTATGTGGAAAAGGCTGCGCGGGGCGCGACCTAGAGGTCGAAGTTTTCCTCGCGGAACGAAGCGGCCACGCGCTGCGCGATCTGGCGCGTCACTTCGGGCTGCTCGTAATAGTCGCTCTTGATGCGGTCGAGGATCTCGGCCACGCGCTCCTGCGACAGCGGCGGGATGTTTTCGAGCGCCTTGCGCGCAAACGCCAGCACCGGCGTGCCAGTGGCGCTCGCCTCGCGGCCCGCACCGGAAAGCTCGACGCGGTCAGCAGCTTCGGAAGCCGGCACGGCGGAGGACGGCGTCGTCTCGTCGGCGTTGACACGGTCTGCAGAACCGCCACGCACCGTGGACGACTGCACCGGGCGACCCAGCAGATGGTTGATGTTCATAACAGTAGTGCTTTTAAAATCCTGCGTTGGTGGCAGGGGCTACTCTCGTAATCGTCGGCAACAACCGTTCCTTAAGTGGAGCAGGCGTGGCGTTAAATGTTCAAACCACTCTGTAACACCCGCCGGGGCTGCTGGGGCTGGTAGCGGGACTGCGCCTGCTCCAGGCGTTCGATACGCGCGAGTTGCGCTTGTGTCTCAGAAGTGCGCGTGCGCAGCAGACTGTCCAGCTTCTGGTGCTGCTCCCGCAGCAGCGGGCGCAGGCTTTCGGGGGCAGGCGCGGCCCGCTCCTGAAGCGCCCGCAGCAGTGCGGCCCGCACGGCCAGCAAACCGGCAAGCGCTTCGACCTCCGGCGCGTCGCTGGAAAGAGTTTCCAGCACGCCCATCAGCTGGGTGTTGGTATCCAGCAGGTGCTCGAAGTGGGACATGGGCAGGGGGCTGGGGATGTGGGGAAATGGGGACGGGTCGAGGGAGGGAACGGCTAATTACTAAGGGTCAAGAAGATGATCTGCTAATCTCCAATCCCCAACGACCAATGACAGCCCACTCAGAAGCCGCCGTAGAAGGACAAGAAGGCAGACTGCTGGCTCTGGAGGGTTTGCAGCGTTTCCTGGAGGCGTCCGTACTGCACGCGGAGCTGCGCCTCACGCCGCTCCAGGCGCACGTCCCAGTCGCCGATTTTGCGGTCGAGCTGCTTCATCTGCTCGTCCATCGTTTTCTGCCGCCGGCTGATGAGGCCGTCCGAGCCGAGGTAGCTGTCCACCTGTCCCAGCAGGCGCGTCGCCACGCCTTCCTTGCCGTCGAACAGGCTGGAGATGGCACCGGGGTCTTTTGCGGCGGCGTCGGTGAGCTTGGCCGCGTCGGAAAGCTCCAGCTTGCCCTCGCGGCTGATGGAGATGCCCAGGTCTTGCAGCGACTTGTAGCCATCCGGCTGGCCGTCCACGGGGCGCGCTACGTCGGTGCGGAAGCGCGACCGCAGGCCCGTGATGGCCGAGTCGCCTGCCAGCGAAGCCCGCTCCTTCTTTTCACCGTCCACCTTGGTCTTGTTGTTCAGGAAGTCCATCACGCTGTTGTACTTGGCGATGAAGTCCTTGACCTTTTTCTCCGTCTCCTCGGTGTTGGCCTGCACGGAGAACGAACTGACGGGATCGCCCGCCTTTTTGAGCCCGATGGTGAGGCCCGGCAACGCGTCCACGACGTTGTTGCTGCTGCGGTACA
The DNA here is from genome assembly GCA_965365405.1 of uncultured Rhodothermales bacterium. GTDB lineage: Bacteria > Bacteroidota > Rhodothermia > Rhodothermales > BA12 > CBDUCD01. The sequence goes on from CBDUBO010000069.1 coordinate 3,203, forward strand.
TCTGCACGCCGTCGAGCGTGAAGTGAGCCGTGAGGTCGGACGTCGTCTCGTCTGCACCGACGGCGTACACCTGCCCGCCGCCCGCGCCGCTGCGCACGGCGTTGTTGTTTACTTCGAGCAGACCGAGCAGCCCGTTGGCCGAGTCGGTAAAGGAGAGGCGGCCGGCGTAGCCCGTGTCGGCGCTGCGCAGCGACAGGCGGGCCGTCGTGCTGGTTTCGTTGAGCAGCGACGACGAGATGCGCTGCGTCCGCTTGATGCTGCCCGCGTCGGCAGCAGTGTTCATCGCGCCATCGATGGCGGACTGGATTTCCTTGAGGATCTCCTCGTCCGTCGCGCCCGTGGGGTCTATGCTGACAGCCACGTCCACCCGGTTTTCCGGGTCGGCGTCGGTAGGCGAGAGCACGCCGATGGAAAAACTCTGCGCGCCGTTGGCATCGAAAAACGCGCGCAGATCGGTGCCCGTGCGCGTCATCTGCTTGGACAGGCGCGTGTCCGAGGCCGCCAGGCGGTGCACTTCGAGCGTGTGTCCACCTGCGGGCGTCTTGGCCGTTGCCGTAAGGCTGTAAGCGTCCTTGTTGCCGCCTGTCGCCGCGCGCGTCTGGAAAGGACTGCTGAGCGGATCGGTAAACGACTTGAGAAGTGTGCTGAGCGACGACAGGCTGCTGTCGAAATCTTTCAGCACGGCCTTCGACACCTCGATGGTATCGCGCTTTTCCTGCAGCTTGAACTGCGGCAGGCGCTCGTACTGAACGGTGGCGGCGATGAGGTTGTCGTAGGGAGACGAGGCGCGGATAGCACCAGCCATGGCAGTCAGGTATGCGGGGCGGATGAACGGGTAGCGCTCCGCTCTGAGAAAATCAGGCGGCCTTGCGCATCAGCACGCCTTCTCGCCACGCTTCACGCAAGCCGTCGAGGATGTCGCCAACGACCGCAAGGTCGCCCGCGGCGCTCTCGGTGAGGCAGTATTCGTAGAGCGTGTAGAGACGCGAGGCCAGCTCGCCGCCTTTCTCGAAGTTGAGGCTGGAAACGAGTTCAACAAGAACCATGCGCAGCTTGGCGCGGTCGCCCCGCAGGCACGCCTGCACGCCCATGTCGTAGAGCTTGAGCACGAGCTGTTCGGGCGACGACGACAGGATGGCCTGGCGCTGGTACTGCTGAAGTTGATAGGGGACGGACATGGAGGGAAGCGAAAGGGCGGAAGAGGAGGGCAAGGCTTTCCACGCCACCCGATCCGGCGGCAGGAAAAGGTTGCCCGCGCCGAAGGCAGCGCGGGCGGGCCCGAAAGCCTGGTCAGGCCCGGCAAACGGGTTATCGGAAGCGCACGGCTCGTCTTAACCGCCCGCGCCCGCTTTTGGCGGGAGGGCTGGCATGAAGGCTGCAAAATGGCGGCAAACCCCAAATGCCCCGCCCCCATGCGCAACGCCGAGCTGCACAGCCAGCCTTACGAAACGCTCCGCGACCAGGTACGCGACTACTACGACAACTTTCTCGGCTACCTCGAAAACGACCTCAAGCAGAGCAACCCCCGCCACGCCCGCGTGCTGGCCGCGCTCGACAAGCTGGCCCGTCCGGGGATGCGCGTGCTCGACCTCGGCTGCGGCATCGGCATCACCACGCGAGCGCTTATCAAGATGAACGGTGGGGCCGAAACCGTGGGCGTGGACCTGTCGCCCGCACTCATCGGCAAGGCGCAGACGCTCTCGGACGCCGAGTTTCACGTCGCCGACGTGACCGAACTGGCCCTTGAACGCCGCTTCGACCTCCTGTGCATGGTGGACGCCCTCGAACACATCGCGCCCTCGCGTTACGAGGCGCTGTGGGACGTGTTCGCCGCCCACGCTGCGCCGGGTGCGACGCTCTACCTCAACCTGCCCAATCCAAAGCTGCTCGAAACGCTCCAGGAGGAAAGCCCCGAAGCCCTCCAGATTCTCGACGAGAGCGTGCCCGTCGAGGAGATGATCCGCCTGGCCTACGCGCGAGGCTTTCAGCTGCTCAGCCTCAACACGTATGCCCTCTGGCGGCCGGAGGAATACCTCGAACTGACCTTCCGCGCACCCGGCCAAGTGGAAACCGCCGCCGAGAATGCCGCCGAAGCCGTCATGCCTTCCGCCCCCGCCGTCAAAGCCGCGCCCGACGCGCCGCTCAAGCTGGGCGTGTGGGCGGGCGATGGCAACAACACCCACTTTCTCGATCCCGTCCTCGCCCGGCTGCCCGCCCGCTACGAGGTCGTTCGCATGGGCGAGGGGGGCTCGCCGACGGAAATCAAGCTCGGCCTGAGCGAGGTGGACGTGGCGTGGTTCGAGTGGGCGATGGGGCCTGCCGCCGCGGGCTCGCAGCTATCGGCAGCGGTGCCTACCGTGGTGCGCCTGCACCGCTACGAGGCCTACACCGAGTGGCCGCGCCAGATCACGTGGCAGAACGTGGACGACCTGGTGTTCATCTCGGACGGCGTGCGCCGCTCGTTCGAGGAGATGCACGCGGGCGTGATGGCCGCGCAGACGCGCCTGCACGTCGTTCCCAACGGCATCGACGTGCCCACGTATCCCTTCGATGCCGACAAGGCGCGCACGTTCGACCTGGCGTTCGTGGGGCGGCTGCACCTGGTCAAAAACCCGATGCTGCTGGTGCAGCTCATGGCCGCACTCGTCAAGCGCGAGCCGCGCTACACGCTCCACATCGCGGGCGGCACGCAGCACATGGAGGTGTACCGCTACCTGCGCTACCACGCTGAGCAGTTGGGCCTGAGCGACCACATCAAGATCTACGGCCACCTCGCCCCCGACGAACTGCGGGGCCTGCTGCGCCAGTGCTCCTACCTCGTCACCACGAGCGTGATCGAAGGGCACCCCGTGGGCGTGATGGAGGGCATGGCGATGGGCCTCAAGCCCGTCATCCACGACTTCTACGGCGCGCGCGACCTGTTCCCCACCGAGTTCATCTGGAACACCATCGAGGAAGCCGTGCGCCAGATCACGCGCGGAGCGGTCGAGCCGCAGCAGTATCGTCAGTTTGTCGAAAGCCATTACAGCCTCGACGCGCAGGTGGCGCAGACCGTGGCCCTCCTCGACCGCGTGGCGGCGCAGTACCACCCCGAGCGCGTGGCCGCTCTGCTGGCCGCGCCGCCCTCCGTTTTCGGCCCCGCCGCCGTGGCGCGCGTGCAGCAGGCCCAGGCGCACGCCGACGCCGGCCGCGTGGGTGAAGGGTTGACGGCCCTCGCGGGCGTGGATTTTTCTGCGCTCGACGCCGACGCCCACGCCCACGCCCGCGTGCTGGGCGTGCAACTGGCCCTCGCGTGCGAAAACGCAACCGAGGCGCTGCGCCACGCCGACGTGCTTACCGACCTCGCGCCCGAAGAACCGCTCGCACTCAACCTTGCCGGGCGGGCGCTCTGGGCTGCCGGGCAGTACAACGCTGCCCTCAGTCCGCTCGTGGCCGCCGCCGAGCGCGCCGACGCGGACGCCGCGCTACCCTTTAGCGCTGACCGCGTCCGCCAGGACGCCTTCGACGCCGCCACGGCCTTGGGCCGCACGCGACTGGCCGAACGCTTCGCCCCCGTCGCCGCGTGAAGGGGAGGTTGGGCATTGGAGGTTGGCGGTTAGAAAGCCCTTCCGTTGACCATTGACCATTCTGCATTCCCCCATTCCGCAATCCGCCCTCCGCAATCTAAAATCCCATGCGCCCCTATCGTCCTCTCAAAAAAGTCCAGCCCCGCGTGGGCAGCAGCGCGCCCCGGTTGTCGCTGTGTATGATCGTCAAGAACGAGGCCGCGACGCTGGACAAGTGCCTGTCCCTCGCCCGTCCGCACGTGGACGAGATCGTCGTCATCGACACCGGCTCGACGGACGGCACCCAGGACATCGCCCGTCGCTACGCCGACGTGTACGACGAGATCGCGTGGCCGGGCTCGTTTGCCGAGGCGCGCAACTATAGCTTGGACAAAGCCACCGGCACGCACATCCTCATCCTCGACGGCGACGAGTGGATCGAAGGGGAAGAAAGCTGGGCGCTCGTCCGCGCGGCCATCCGGCAGTCCGACCTGCTCGTGGCGATGCTGCCCGTGCGCAACCTGCTGGGCGACGGACTGCTGGACAGCGACCGCTTCTACCAGGAACGCATCTACCCCAACCACGAACTCATCCGCTACGACGGGCGCGTCCACAACCAGATCGTGGACCGCATCGACGCCTACCACCGGCGCTTCGGCGGTAGGCCGTACACCGTCGAGGCTGAAATCACGCACGTGGGCTACTCCTACGAGGCGGCGCGCAAAAAGGAGAAGTACGCCCCGCGCGTAGCCCTCATGGAGCGCGAGCGCGACGAGGCCACCGACGCGGTTACGCGCGCCTACTACACGTTCCAGCTGGCCGTCGTCCTCGTCATCATGGAGGATTACGCCCGCGTACTCAGTCTGGCCCGCGAACTCGACTTCAGCGAACTCACCGACCAGAACGCCTACTACGCCCGCCAGATCATTGCCGAGGCGGCGTTCAAAGAAGGACAACCCGGCCTGGCTGCCGTCCACGGCGACGCCATGCTTCAGCTCGACCGCAACGAGCCCGTCGGGTATTTCATCACGGGCCTGGCCCTCATCATGGTCGGCCACCGGCCCGAGGGGCTGGTGATGCTGGCCGAGGCAGGCCGCGTCAACGAGCGCTGCGGGCAGCAGGCGCGCTTCCGGCTCAACCTTTCGTTCGTGCTGAACAAGCTGCACGAGCTCTTCGAGAAAATGAAGCTGCCCCAGCAGGCGTTGCTGTTCAAAAAAGTGGCCGACTCGCCCGATCATACCCGCGCCTTTGGCGACGCGCTGCTCGAACAGCTCCAGCGCGAACTGCTCCTCGGCGACGCCGCCTGAGAGCACCAGCGGGTGCGGGGCGGTGGGGGCGAGGGACGAGAGGGCGCAGCAAAGCAGGGCGCAATTCATTGCGCCCCTACGGCCTTCCCATTGACCATTGCCGAATTGACCATTTCCCATTCGTCCCTCGCCTCTCCCCCAAAAGCAGAAAACCCCCGCAGCGCCTGAGCGTGCGGGGGCTTCTGCTATGCCCGTGTGGTCGTGCGCCGTAGTGACGCATTGGCCAGAACCCGTAACCCTGGCGCGCGACCGGAGCGTTTTTGTGAGGCTTACAGCAGCGACAGCACCGACTGCGGCGCGGCGTTGGCCTGCGCCAGCGACGAGATGCCCGTCTGCTGGAGAATCTGCATCTTGACGATCTGCATCTGCTCCTTGGCGAAGTCGGCATCCACGATGCGGCTGCGGGCGGCTTCGTAGTTCGCCATCGACGTGGACAGGTTGTCCTGCTTGATCGTCAGGCGCTTCTGCGAGTCACCGATGTTACCCAGTTCGCTCGACACCTTCGAGATGGCCGTGTCGATCTTCGAGAGCGACTTGCCGGCCTGGTCGTTGGTGGAGATGCCGAGATCGAGCTTGTCGTAGGTGGCGCCGAAGCGCTCGCCGACTTTCAGCTTCGAGGCCGTGACGGCGCTGAAGTTGAGCGTGAGGCCGTTGTCGTAGGTCTTGGTCGAGAGGGCGGCCGTGGCGCTGCCCGCCTTGAACGAGAGCGT
>CBDUBO010000070.1:0-8580 GCA_965365405.1 uncultured Rhodothermales bacterium
GCTCGCTGTTCGGCAAGATGCCCGGCGACGACTGGCAGAAGGCGGCGAATCTGCGGCTGCTGCTGGCGCACCAGGTGGGGCACCCGGGCAAAAAACTCCTGTTCATGGGCGGCGAGCTGGGGCAGCGCGGCGAGTGGAACCACGACGCCCAGGTGGAATGGCACCTGCTCGACGATCCCCTCCACGCGGGCATCCTGCGCTGGACGCAGGACCTGTTCGGCCTCTACCGCGCGCACCCGGCGCTGTGGAACGACGCCCCCGGCGGCTTCCACTGGATAGACGCCGACGACCGCGAGCGCTCCATCGGCGCGTACCGGCGCATGGGCGGCGGGCGCGAGCTCATCTTCGCCTTCAACTTCACGCCCGTCGTGCGCGACAACTACCGCATCGGCGTGATGCCGGGGCGCACCTACAAGCAGGTGCTCAGCTCGGACGACCTCCGCTACGGCGGCTCGGGCGTGGGCAACTACGGCGCGCTCGAACCCTACCCCGTGCCCGCCCACGGCAACCCCGCCTCACTCGTCGTGACGCTGCCGCCCCTCGGCGTCGTCGTGTTCGAGGTGGACGAGGCAGGATAGGCAGGCGCCGTGCTGGCTCAGCCGTCGATGAAAAACGTATCGACTACAACAGCCGTTGCGCTGTCGCGGCCGATGTACTGGCTGAACTCACCGATGTCTGCCTGCCCGACGTTCAGGTTCGTCCCGTTCTGCTCGTCGAAATAGGTGTTACCCGTCGTCTCGATGCGGAAGTAAAGCTCATACGTATTCACGTTCACCTTACCCGTGTTGCGCACGCGGTACTGCACGCGCAGATTCGTGCTGTCACGCCCAATGGCACTGATGAAGTTGAGCACCTCCACGCTGACGGAGGCCTTGTTAGAGCCCGTGGAATCTTCGGGGCTGAGAAAAAGCGTGGCCTGTGTAGCGCGATTCGACTGCACGGCAATCGTTACCGTACTGGGGTCGTAGCCTGTTTTTTTGCCTGTGATGGTGTAGTTACCCACCAGCACGTCGTCAATCGAGAACCGGCCCTGTGCATCGGTCACGATGGCTCCGGTGGGCGGACTCGTCGTGATGCTGGCGCCGGCGAGGGGCTTGCTCGTCTCGAAGTCGAGAATCTGCCCCTGGATGGTGCCGAAGCGCTCCGGTTCGAGAATCGAATCTTTGCAGCCGGATAGAATCAGGAAAAACGCTGCGAGTGACGCAAAAGTAGCCGGCAGAGACCATCGCATAGAAAAGGGCGGTTTCAATCAACAGCGGAAACTACGGCATCGTAGTGCGCCTCGTCCAACAACCGTCTCTCTGCAAAAAGGCGCAGGTGCACTTCCAACCGGTCCCCCGTGCCGACATTGACCTTGGTGATGGCGAGGGTGTCGGCGCGGCCCACGTGCGGCGCGAATGTGCCGCCCTGGTGCGTCTCTGACCGCCCGGCCTGCCCCTGCCGCACCACGTCGAGCGTGTAACGGACGCTGTCGGGCCCTCCGGCAGGCGCTTCGTAGCGCGCGACGATCTGCACGTGCGTTCCCTCGCGTTCGAGCAGCAGGCGTGCCCCCGCAGGTGATGGTAGATCCATGCCAGCGAAAACTCCGCAAGCGGTGCCCACCGCGAAAAGCAGAAATGATGGATGCATCTCAGGCAGCGGAAAAAGCCTGGCGCCTCAGTAGTGCTCGACGAGTAATTGCATCCCATTGCCGCGCTGCACGATGTCGGCAGGGCGTGTAGTGCTCGTGCCTATCTGGAGCGCCGTGTTGCCTACCCCTTGCTGTAACACGCTGTGGCGCAGCGATGTGCCGACAAAGGCGAGACCGTAGCTGTTGTCACTGCCGATTTGCTGGGCCGCCGTCTGGTTGTTGTCGCCCGTGAGCAGCGCGCCGTACACGTTGTCGTCGCCCAGTTGGAGCAGCGACACGAAGTTGCCCTCTCCTAGCTCGGTGATCAGGGCCCGGTTACGCAGCCCGCGCTGCTCGACCAGGATGTCGTTGCCCACGCCGCGCTGGTCGAGGACGACGTTGTTGGTGACTAGGCCCACCCCGATGCCCTCGAAGGTGAGGGGTGACGCCAGAAAACGCGCTACGGCTCCGGGAGACGCGGTGACGCCGTCGCCCAGCATATCCGGCACCGAGGCTCCGACAGCGGTGTTGGCCTGCGTGACGTACACCTCGCCGTTACGCTGTGCCTGCAACGGCAGGGCACACGCGAAGCAGCAGAGCAGGAAAAAGCAGGTGCGCATGATCTATGAGAGGCAAAGCCGGAAGAATGGGCCAACCGTCCCCGCAGCTACTGGGACTGAATTACAGTGGCGGTGTTTCCGATACCCATCTGCACGATGGTTGCCGAAGATGCGTTCTGCTGGTCGAGAAAGAGCCTGTTGCCCATTCCCATCTGCACTACGTCGAGCACGCTGCCGTGGAGCGAGCGGGCCTGCTCGCCCCCATTCAGCCCCCACACGGCGTTGTCGGAGCCGGTCTGGCTGACCTCGGCCGTGGCTCCACCCGACTGGAGGAGCAGGATATAGTTGGCGCTGCCCGCGTATCCGGCGCCCGGCAGCATATTGAGCAGCGCCGTGTTGCCGGCGCCCTGCTGGTCGAGCACGACGACGCCGTGGTCGCCGGCCTGCGTGATGGTGGCCTCGTTGCCGGGGCCTCCCATCTGCGATACCGTTGCCTGGTGCGCGCTGCCGGCCTGATCGACCGTGACCACGCTGTTCTGCTGGGCGCGAGCGTCCTCCGTTGCGGCAAACGCGAGCACGAAGAGCAGGGAGAGGAGGTACTTCACGATAAGTCCCTTTTGAAAAGCTTCAGCCGGGAGAAGGGGCGCTGCCCGGCGTGGGAGGGGGAAGGAGCGCGTAAAAAGGGGGTGCAGAGCCCGCGCCCTGCACCCCATCCCACTACGCTTTGTCAGTTCTGCGTGACGACCGAGCTGTTGCCAACGCCATTCTGCGTGATATTGGCCATGCCACCGTCCGACAGCATGTTGAGCTGGATCATGTTGCTGCCGGCACCCGTGAGCGTCTGGCTGATGACGGCCTTGTTGTTCAAACCGCGCACCTGCGCTTCGAGAACGTTGCTGGCGCCGACGGCACCAAAGGCGCCTGCATCCTGCTTGATGTCGAAGTTGACACCCTGGGCGTCCTTGCTGCTGGGGTTGCCATAGTCAAGGATGGCCGAGTTGTAGTCGCCGTCCTGATCGACTTTCGTGTTGCCACCGCGCGGGTCGGCGTTTGCCCGCGCAACGTTGTAGTCGCCAACCTGGCTGAAGTTGACGGTGTGCGAGGCGCCAGCATATCCACCCGCAGCGCGAGCCTCGTTCTGGTCGCCTTGCTGGTAAAACGTGCCGCTGGCACCCAGGTTGTACACGTCGTTGAAGTTACCGATCTGGTCGATGTCCACGTTCGAGCCGCCGTTGCTCTGGGTAAAGTTGTCGTCGCCCTGCTGGTTAATGTTGAGCGGGTTGCCGTTGCTAAACTCGGCGACGTTGCGGTCGCCATTCTGGACCACTTCGGCATCCAGGTCGGAACGGCTGTTCTGGTTGGCGGGGTCGTAGCCATCTACTTCACTCGCGTCGGCCGCACCCGAGATCCGGTTGTCCTCACCGTTCTGCGAGAGGCTCGCCTTGTGAGCGCCCTTGGGACCCGCGTTGTTCGTCCCAAAGCTCTGCTTGAAGTCGATGAAGTTGCCGTCGCCGCCCACCTGCGAGATGGTCGCCTCGTGCCCCCCCGTGGAGTTCGGAAGCGCGGTGCTGCTCTGAACGATCGTAGCGGTGCTGATTCCGTCCTGCGTCGCAGTAACGAGGTTGCCGTTGAGCCCCTGCGTGACGTTGAGGGTTGCACCACCCGCTTGGGTAGCATTCGCTTGGTTGCCTGTACCGGTCTGATCCAGCGTGGCTGTGTTCTGCGCATTGGCGCCTGCCACGAAGACGAGGGCGAATGCGAGTGCGAAGAGAGTTTTCATATCTACCTGTTTTGAGGTATTGGAATGAATGAATGGGGAACTATCTAAAGCAACACCTGCGGTTTTCCCCTGAACCACTTCTCCTTCACCTGTCATAAGGACTCTGATCAGCGCGGGAGGCGCGAAGCACGGACCCTGTGCCTCCCGACTTTTTCAGTTCTGCGTGATTGTTGTGCTGTTGCCAGAGCCGGTCTGACCGACCTGAGCAACGTGACCATTTCCCGTCTGCATGACGCTGAGGGTGTGACCACTGCCGTTCTGCAACGCAGCCGTGCCAATGCCGCCCAATCCCTCTACACGATTACCATCGCCATCCTGACGGACATCTGCTGTGTTGAGTGTGCCGCCCTGAAGAAGCCGTGCAACGTTGTCATCGCCGATCTGAGCAAATTCAGCATTGTTCGTCATACCCCCTTGCTGGGTGATGACCGCGGTGTTCGTGGTATACACGCTCACGTTTCGGTTGCTCTGCGCGACAGATGCGTAGTTGTTGTCGGAAAACTGATTGATGATAGCAGAGCTTGCGTCGATACCACTCCCCTCACCAGTTATCGTCGGCGTGTAGCCAGCATGGCCATTCTGCCTGCCCTGGTTCACGTACGCGCGGTTGTCGCTGCCCTGCTGCGTGAGGGCAGCGCTGGCACCGAAACCACGCTGATAGGCCTCGGCATAGTTGTTATCACCGGCCGACTGCGTCACATCTACTCGGTTTCCATCACCCGTCTGATACACATCGGCATCGTTGAGAGAGCCACCACTCTGATTGATGTATGCCTCGGCTCCTCCGTAAAAGCCGCCGTCACGACCATTGAAATTCTGGTACACACGGACATTGGCCCCATCCGTCTGTGTCAGTTCGACTGCGTTGCCCTCACCATAGAGGTTCGCAGACGTGTTCTGAACAATGTCAGCAGTACTTCCACCGGCCTGCGAGCCAAGCGTCACGTTGCGGGCACCTACCTGGCTGACTTTCAAATCGCTACCGTCCGTCTGAACGAATTCAGAGCGAGGGCTGAGAGGAATGCCACCCACCACGTTTTCTTCTCCATCTTGGCCAATTGTGGCAGTACTAGCAGCCTGATTGATGTGCACGTCGTTACCGACGAATCCATCCGGCGGTGTATCAGCCTCACGTCCATTCTGCGTGACACTCGCAGTGCTGCTGTTGGCTTGGGTTACTTGCGCGTTGTTGCCTGAGCCCGACTGATTCGTCGTAGCGGAGCTCTGGGCATTAGCAGTCGCCACAAAGACGAGTGCGAATGCGAGCAGTGCGAGCTTTTTCATGAGTTGCTCTTTGGTTGGTTTAGAAAATCGCCCTATGGGCCTTGTGCTCAGTCAGAGCGCTGGGGTTAGTGAAGGAATGAGGCCTGAATCGAGCAGTGGTTCGCTTGCGGTATCAGAACCGAGCCTCACCGCGGGCCGCCATTTGTCTGTTTTGATAGCGAAAAACCGCTTCCACCTGTCTCGAGATGTTCTATACTGGGATTGATGAACGCTGAATGCCCGTGCTATTGGCGCCCTATCTGTGCGGAATAATCGCGGGTCAGGCCGTTTGATCGTCTTCACGCATGATACAGACTGGTTACTGCGCCTTTGGCGCATACACCCTGTCGGAAGTGGCACCTCCCACTATCACCTATCTCCTTCTTCCTCTGTGTGATTCTGCCTCAGCTTCCTATACGCCGGGGCCACGTAACCCTATGTTTACAACAATGCAAAATGGATTTAGGCGCGACTGAGGCGGCATCCCGCTCGGCAGGCGCACGTAGATAGAAGGTGCAGCGGCGACGAATATCCGTCACAGGCCGCGTTTCGATTGCGCGCCCTCAGGAAAGCGCTTTTTCGCGCAAATAAAACAGCATTGCTGGAACAACCCTGGACACCAAGTAGCATCCCGGACATATTTGCTTTACCAAGCCGAGAGTGCCGCGCCATGCCTACAGGCCAGCATCGTTACAAGCCGTAAAAAGTTAGGCCACCCTGGACAGTCATGATGTTGTCATTAGGAGAACGGCCCTTGACGCCGTCCAAACCTTCTGATAACGGGTACATGCTCGAAAAACTCAGGCTAAAGCCGATGCGCCGGCTGAACATGTACTCAAGGCCCCCTGCGCCACGCACGTATTCGAAATACTGCCGGTCAGACGGCCCATGTGGGGCGGCTATGGCCCCGCCGCCGATCTGCACAAAAGGCGTTATCCGCTCGCGCGGCAGCAGGTCGTAGCGCGCTATGGCTTCGCCTGCCAGAAATGTGTGGCTGAACACGTCCTCGACGGCAAACGCGCCCAGCGTGGCGCCTACACCGAGGCTGATGCGCGGACTCAGGTGGTCGCGGATGGCCACTTCACCCACCGGGCGTAGCCGGCTTTCGGCATAATCGCTCTCGAGCAGGCCACCGCCTCCACCCAGCGTAATGCCGAAGCCCGTACGGCTGAAGCGCGTCGAGCGCCCGAAGGCGTCGAGCTGCCCTACCTCTTCTGTTTCGTCGCTGTAGGCTTGGTAGAGTGCGGCCAGCGCGTCGGCACTCACGCCCTCTGCCGCCTGCCAGAGGTTTTCGCGCATCCCCTCGATGATGAGGGTACGAACGGATTCCTCGATGGCCTGCGTCACCGCCAGCACCGGCGGCTCGTTAAAGCTGTAACCCGCCTCGGTTTCGAGCAGGCGGCGCACGTCCACGAACCGGAACAGGTTGCCCTGCACGCGCTGCGAGACGATGGTTTTGGTGGTGTGCACCGACTTGAGAACGCGCCCGCTCTGCGTGGAGACGGCGCGCAGGTACACCGTTACCTGGTCCTGCCGATATTCCCCCGATCCGCCCGTGCCCAGGTAGCGCACCCCGGCGCCGCCCGTCAGGATGTTGGAGTCGTAGCCGATGATGCCGCCTTCGAGCAGAATACCCGCGTAAAGCAGAGGCGGCAGCGGCCCCAGGCGCTCGCCCTCCGGACCGGCATGCTGCGCCCGGATAGACTGGATGATCTGCCGCTCGTTGAGCAGGTTGGAAAGTCCCTCGCGTTCGATGGGCACGAACCAGCGGGATTCTTCCAGCGCCCGGATCAGGATCGAAGTGGCTCCCTGCGTCACCTGCGTCGAGAACGTCGAGACGTTTTCGAGCGACTTGTACTGGCCCGTCTGGTCGCGGAACCGATACACCGCCACCACGATGGGTTCACGGGGCGCGGGAAGCTGGTCGAAGCGCGCGACGACAGGCGTGGGCGAAGCCGGGCGGGCGGGCTGCACCTCGAACGGCGTCAGAAAGTTGGCGCATCCGCCCAGTATCAGGGCGAGGGCCAGCAGGCAGCAGGACAGCCGAAACGTCATGGTCGGGCAAGGGAGGTTAACGCGGAAACCGCCAGCACATAGCTGAAGGCCGAAGGGTGAATGGCTGTGAGGCCGCCACACGTCGCTTTGGGGCGGAATCCACCGGCAGCTCTGCTGCTTTCCGCACGTCCCTCCAAACCAGCGCTCACCGCCCGACCTCAAAAGCTGGGGATCGTGACGACGGTTTCCTCGCCGGTGTTCAGGTTGAACACGCGCACCACGACTCCATCAACGCCCGGTACCACCTCGACGTTAAAATCACCCAGTTCGAACGTACCGGGCTTTGTCAGATCAAGGGCGCCAAAGCGGTTGCTGATGAGTTCGCGCGAAAGCTGGCTGAGGATCTGCCGCTGGAGGTTCTGCTGGAAATCCTGGAGCGGGTCGCGGAAAAAGCGGCTCGACTGGTCTGCCTCGTAGTCGTTCTGTGTCTGGGCCGAGCTGAGCAGCCACGAGTAGTTCAGTGAAAGCCCCCCGAACGCCGGGTTGAGCGGCTGGTAAACGAGTTGCTGGGCAGAGGCGCCGGGTGCGGTGAGTACCAGCAGAGCCAGCAGCGAGAGCAAAAAGCGCGGCATAGCGGAGAGAGAAGCGTCGGATCAGGATACGCGAATGCTGCCTGCATGTCAATCAGGCCCCCGCGCTGGTGTGGCCTCGCGGGCTCAGTACACGACTTCCACCTCGCCGCGCTCGAGTTGGCGGAAGGCGAGAAAAACCGCCTGCTGCGCCGCCGTCTCCACGTATTCGAGTTGGGGTTGCAGGCGCGACTGGAACACGAGTTCGTCGTTTACCAGCACCGACACGATGGTGCCTGTGCCGGGCGCAGGCTGCTCCTGCACCGCGATGGTAAAGTTGATGGCATCTTTGGGTGGCTGCCAGAGCCGGAAAAACACGTCGTAAAAGTCGCGTCCGACCTTGGTGAGCGTCTCGTCCACCACGAGCCCATCGATTTCGAGGCGCTGAATGCCCGCATCAGGCGAGTCGGTGGTGGCCGTGTCAGGCGGCATGGGGAGGGTGACGAGGCGCCTGAGCTCCAAAACCAATTGCCCATACGTGATGGCGGTGCCGAAGTAGGACAGCTGCTGCACCTGCGCCGTGTCGGCTGGCGTGCGCGTCGTGTCTGGCTGCTGGGCGTGCGCCCACAGCGGTGCCAGAAGGCTACAAAAGCAAAGCGTGAAATAGCGCACTGGTCACCGATAAATGCGTCTCAAGCCTACGGCAGCACTGGCCCGCCGTCAAGGGGTTTCACAACTGCCCCGCGAGTGGCGCCCGGAAAAGGCGCAGCCGCAGGGCGTTGGCCAGCACGAACACGCTCGAGA
>CBDUBO010000071.1:0-8566 GCA_965365405.1 uncultured Rhodothermales bacterium
ATAAAATCGCGCTCCCTGCTGCTATGGTGGACTAGCAGGCATTTCCGCATCCCGTTATACCTCAGTGGCTTAGCTCCTGCCGCCCGTCTATTCATGCGTACCATTCTCCTGCTGAGCGCTTTGATCCTCATCCTCTTCGCCGCGTGCGATACCTCCGACCCCGACCCGGCAGACTTCTGGGAGCCGACAGGCACGCAGATCTTTGGCCATGTGGGCAACAGCACGCCTGCCGAACGACCCATTGGCCCCTTTGCGGCCAAGACACACGTCACCTTCAGCGCCCAGGCCCGCGCCGCGGCAGAAGGTGGAGCGGGCAGCCTCAAAGTGGAAGTGCTGCTGGACGGGAAGGTGATCTGCGAAAACACGCAGACGGGCGCGGGCACGCTGGTGGCGCAGACCTCGTGCGCGGCGGACTTCCGGGCGGGGCGCACCCGCACGGCGCTGCTCAGGATAGCGGCTACCGGAGCCACCCGAGAGGGCGGGACGATGGAAGTAAAGTGGTAGGGCACAGGGAAAAACCTGCCGCCCCTCCCCGCCGCGCGGGCTGAAACGGCCTTCAGCGGCGGGGGCACGACGCTTGCCCGGCACGAAGGCCATCCCCTGCCGTGCCCCCATGCGTTTCCTTTCCCTGGTGCTCCTGCTGCTGGCTCCGCTGGCCGCCTCCGCCGCCCCGCTCCCTGCCGACGCCGCCGATCCCTTCGCGCGCCTCGCCACGCTGCGTCCCTACGAGATGGACGAGGTGCTGTGGCTGGCCCGTTGCCTCCTGTCCGAAAGCAACCGCGCCGACGAGCAACGCCTGGTGGCGTGGGTGGTGCGCAACCGCGTCGAAACGGGCTACCGGGGCAGCGCCTACCGCGAAGTCGTGCTGGAAAAATTCCAGTTCAGCGCCTTCAACGAGCCCTCGGAGCGGCGCACGTACCTACTCGGGCTCAACCAGACGAGCCGCCACGACGCCGCCTGGCGCACCGCCCTCGGCATCGCCCTCGACGTATACCGCGCCCCCGCCTCCGAACGTCCTTTCTCGACCACGACGCGGCACTTCTACAGTCCCGTCTCCATGCCAGGCCGCAGCACGCCCGCCTGGGCGGAGGGACGCACGCCCGTGGCCCTGGCCGAGCCGGTGGACCCCGACCGCTTTCTCTTTTTCGAAGACGTGGACTATGCCGACGACGCGACGTGGCTGCGCAAGGGCACGGTGGCGCGGGCAGCCGGCGGCACCACCCCCGAGGGCGTTCAGCCATCCGGGCGCGTGGGATCGCGCATGGAGGCCCTCCGCTCGCGGATGCGGACGTCGGTGAAGCGGCCGCAGCGGCCCGGCCAGGGAGGCAAGCGATAGGGCGGAACCGCGCTCCAGAGCCTGCTTTGGGCCAGGTATGCCCCCGGTTTTCAGAACACTTCTGCACCTGCCGCGCCTGCTGCTCGTCGGGCTGGTGCGCCTTTACCAGCTCGCCCTCTCGCCGCACCTGCCGCCCACGTGCCGCTTCACGCCTTCGTGCTCGCAGTACGCCATCGAGGCGCTGGGGCGCTATGGCGCCCTCAAAGGCACCGTGCTGGCCGTGTGGCGCGTGCTCAGGTGCAATCCGTGGGGCGGCAGCGGCTACGACCCACCCCGCTGGTTCGGCGAGCCCCGACCCGACGGCTCGGCCCCACCGCACAGCCATTGAGGCGCGAAGCGCGGCTGTTGGAAGAATTTTTGAAGGGCTGCTTATCGCCAGCACCCCATCTTCCGATCAGTCTTGAAAACCGCTTCCACTCCTGTGAAATCTCTCCTCGCCTTCGCCGTCGTTTCGCTCTTCACCGTTGCCCTGGCCGCGCTGCGCCCGGCTTCAGGGCGAGAGGAGACGCCCATGTGGGTCTGACCTCTCGTTCCGGGCGGCGGCAAACGGTGCCGCGCCCGGCCTCGGCATCGCGGTCGTAGATTTTGGCGCAGCACGCCTCCACGTGCGTCTCCGCCCGCCCCAGCCCGATGCCTGTGCCTCCGTTCACGCTCTACAACACGCTCACGCGGCAGCCCGAAAGGGTAGAGCCGCTCGAAAAAGGTCACCTGCGCTTCTACTCGTGCGGCCCGACGGTGTATTCGTACGCCCACATCGGCAACTTCCGCACGTTTCTCACCGCCGATCTGGTCGTGCGCGTGGCCGAAGCGCTGGGCTGGCGCGTCTCCTACGTTTCCAACATCACCGACGTGGGGCACCTCACCGAGGACGACGTGGCCGACGCCGCCGGTGAGGACAAGATGCAGAAGGCGCTGCGCTCGAAGGAGGGCGAGGCCTTCGCCACGGTGTGGGACCTGGCCCGCCACTACGCCAGCGCGCTCCTGGCCGACTGGCAGCGCCTCAACCTGCGCGAGCCCACCATCCGCCCCCGTGCCACCGAGCACGTGACGGAACAGATCGAGGCCGTCGAAAAGCTCGTCGAAGCCGGCCACGCCTACGCCACTCCGCAGGGCGTCTACTTTTCCGTGGCTTCTTTTCCCGATTACGGAAAGCTCTCCGGCAACACGCTCGACGCGCAGACGGGACAGGCTGTGCGCGACGTGGTGGTAGACCCCGACAAGCGCGATCCGCGCGACTTCGCCCTCTGGAAGCGCGACCCCGGCCACCTCATGCAGTGGTACAGCCCGTTCGGGCGCGGCTTCCCCGGCTGGCACATCGAATGCTCCGTGATGGCGCGCAAGTACCTGGGCGACACGCTCGACCTGCACGCGGGCGGCGAAGACCTCATCTTCCCGCACCACGAGTGCGAGATCGCGCAGAGTGAGAGCCTGACGGGTCATCCCTTCGCCCGGCTGTGGCTGCACACGCGCTTTCTGCAGGTCGAAGGCGAGAAGATGTCCAAGTCGAAAGGCAACTTCTTCACCGTGCGCGACCTGGTGGACGAGCAGGGCGTGGACGCGCTCGTGCTGCGCTACGCGCTCCTGTCGGGTCAGTACCGCAAGCCGCTCAACTTTACTCGGAAAAACCTCCAGGACAGCGCCCGCGCCGTGCAGCGCTACCGCGACGCCGCCGCGCAGGTCGCCACCGCCCTCGAAGCCGGCGAGCCGGGTGACGACCGCGCTGGCGGGCGACTGGACGAAGTTTACAGCCGCACCCTCGCCGCGCTCTGCGATGACCTCAACACGCCCGAAGCCCTGGCCGCCGCACTTGAAGGCGTCAAGCTCATCAGTGGGCTGGGCGCAAACCTGAACGGGGCGTCGGCGCGCAGCGCGCAGGCGTGGCTCGACAAGACGAACAGGCTGCTGGGCTTTATCGCGTCCGAGTACGCCGACGCCGGAGCGCCTGCCGCGTCAGATCCGCTGGCCGCCCAACTCGACGCCCTCGTAACAGCCCGTGACGAGGCCCGCCGCCGCCGCGACTGGGCCGAAAGCGACCGCCTGCGCGACGAGATGCTGTCCCTCGGCGTCGAAGTGCGCGACACGCCCGAGGGCACGGTCTGGAAAAAGCGGCTGGGGTAAGTCTGGCGCGGCGCGTTACTTCAGGGTCGGGGGCAGCGGCTTTAAGGGCGCATCAACCCTTTGCCTAATGAGGTACATCCTCCTCTATTGCACGCTCGCGCTCGTCTGCGGTGCAACCACCTTACAGGCACAACAAGCCACAGCGTCTCTTCCGGGAATCTGGCTCAGCGGCGGTGGCGGCGGCTCGGAGAACGGAATCCACGGCGTGCTGGGTCTCTCCCTGCATTTGCCACGTAACCCTTTCACGTTTTCTGTCCAGTACGCCGATGGCAGCCAGTTTTTTGACGATGCACCGCTCAAGAAACACCGGATGGTCAACGCGCTGATTGGATTGAGCGCGTCAGAATCCCTCTTGATGGGTCACCTTTCCGTCGGAATCGGCTACATGGAGGGCATTGAGCACGTCGGCTGGCGGCGAGACGCACTGGTGGATGGCTTCCTGGGACGCCACGGGAATTTTCCAGAGCGCGCCTTTGGACACGTCAACTTCCCAATTCGTGCTGATGCGCTCATCAAGCCTTTCACCAACGCAATCGGCATTGGGCCCTACGTACAAGCCAGCGTGAATCCGACCCGCTCCTTCGTGAGCTTCGGCATTCATCTCTCCATCGGCAACCTGCGCTAAACTCAGCCAGGGATGTTTTTCGGGTCCTTGCCGTAGGTGTGTTCTGTTTCGATCGTCCCGTCTTGCTTGTGGATTTTGATCTGCGACAGGTCGTGTTTGTGGGCCAGTTCTTTGGCCCGCGCAACCGCCTCATCCTTGGTCTGATGCACGCTGGAGGAGCGCTTGGCCCCTTCTCCCCGAACCTGCCAGCCACTTTCGTGGGGGAGGATGTGATATATCTTTCGGTCTGCCATGGTCAGGTAAGGTGTTGGAAACGAACACCTACTAAACAGGACATAAACCCTATCTGTTGCCTCACAGGATGCAACGAACCGGGATCGAAGCGCGGCGCACCCTGCTACGATAGCGAGCGCACGACGGCGTCAGCAATGGCTTCGGGCGGGGCCGTGCTGGTGTCGAACGCGGGCAGGGCCGGGTCGGGCTCCAGCGTGTCGAGTTGGCTATCGAGTAGATGCGGCGGGAAGAAATGTCCCGACCGGTGCAGCAGGCGGTGTTGCAACACGGCGCGCGGGGCCGTGAGAAGCCGGAAGGCCACATCACCCACGTCGAGCGTGTCGCGGTAGTGTTGCCGGAGCGCCGAGCACGCCAGCACGCCACCGCGGTTTTCGGTTTTCCACGTCTGCAGCAACGCCCGCAGCGCCGCCAGCCACGGGGCGCGGTCGGCGTCGGTAAGCGGTATGCCCTCGGCCATCCGGACGTGGCTGGCGGCGCTGTGAAAATCGTCGGCATCGGCAAAGGGCACTCCGAGCTTCTGGGCCACCAGGTGGCCTACCGTCGTCTTGCCGCTGCCCGACACGCCCATGAGCACGACGAGCGGATTTTGTGTGGTGGAAGGGGTTCCAGGGTCCATGCCTCCAATATCGCCTCCGCAGGCCGTTTGCGCAGGCGCCTATCTTGCCCTGCCAACAATCCCCAAACAGGTATGTCGAAAGCCCTCCGCGTCGGACTGCTCACCGGTGGCGGCGATTGCCCCGGCCTCAACGCCGTCATCCGTGCCGTCACCAAAAGCCTCATCCTCCAGCACAACGCCGAAGTGCTCGGCTTCGAAGACGGCTTCCTCGGCCTGATCGAGCAGCGGATGCGTCCGCTCTCGTACAGCGACGTGTCGGGCATTCTCACGCGCGGTGGTACCATTCTGGGGACGAGCAACAAGGCGAATCCGTTCAGCTTTTTCAAGCGCGGTGGGGCCGACGTGTCGCCCGAGGTGGTCAAGTACTGTGCCCGCACGCTCGGCCTCGACGCCATCGTCGTCATCGGCGGCGACGGCACGATGACCATTGCCAACGGGCTGGCCGAGCGCGGCCTCAACATGGTGGGCGTGCCCAAAACCATCGACAACGACCTCGTGGGCACCGACCGCACGTTCGGCTTCTCCACCGCCGTCGCCATTGCCACCGAGGCCCTCGACCGCCTCCACACGACGGCGCAGAGCCACCACCGCGTGATGATTCTGGAGACGATGGGCCGCTACGCGGGCTGGATCGCCCTCTACGCGGGCGTGGCCGGTGGGGCCGACGTGATCCTCATCCCCGAAATCCCTTTCTCCTTCCAGGAGGTGGTGCGCGTGTGCCGCGAGCGCGAAATGGGCGGCCAGCGCTTCACGCTCATCTGCGTGGCCGAGGGCGCGCGCCTGCGCGACGGCCAGATGGTGGTGCGCGAGGAGATCGAGGACAGCCCCGACCCCATCCGGCTGGGGGGCATCGGCAAGGTGCTCGAAAACGAACTCAAAAACCACCTGCGCAGCGAGATTCGCACCACCATTCTCGGCCACATGCAGCGCGGGGGCACCCCCAACGCCTACGACCGCAACCTGGCCACGGCTTTCGGGGCGTACGCAGCACGCCTGGTGGCCGAGCGGCAGTTCGGGCAGATGGTGGCCCTCCAGGACGGACGCCTGGCGAGCCTGCCCTTTACCGAAGTGGCGGGCAAGACGCGCACCGTTCCCGCCAACGCGCCGATGGTGGCCTCGGCCCTCGCCGTGGGCACGTCGTTCGGGTCGCCCGACCAGCAGGCCGACTTCGGCATGACGGCTTCGGCAATGGTGGCGTAGTGCTTTCTATGCTTCTCGTTAAAGCACGATTAAAGGAGCATGAAAGAAGCGTTTTCTTTGCGGTTTCTTGACGCAAAAACGTGGTCTCCTTCTGGAAAGTCACATCAGCCTTCCATCCTGTCGGTGTATCATTCGTTCTTGATCTAACGGCGCGATTGCCGGATCAATTCACCCATTACCCAGACACACACCGATGAAAAATCTCCTTTTCGCGCTCACGCTGCTGCTCACCCTCGGGCTCACGGCGTGCCAGAACAACGAAGACGTGGCCGTGGACATGCCGGACACCACTGCCGTTGCCCCTATGGCGGGTAACACGGTGGCGGACCTCGCCATGAACGACCCGCAGTTCTCGACGCTCGTGCAGGCCCTCCAGGCTACCGGCCTCGACCAGTCGCTCCAGGGTGCCGGACCGTTCACGGTCTTCGCCCCCACCAACGACGCTTTCGCCAAGCTTGGTGCCAGCGTGGACTCGCTGATGCTGCCCAAAAACCAGAATCAGCTCCGCGAAATCCTGATGTACCACGTCGCCGATGGCCAGATGATGGCCGCCGACGTGATGGGCATGACCAACGTGACCACGCTCCAGGGCAACGCCCTCACCGTGACGAACAACAACGGCACGGTGATGCTCGACAGCAAGGCCACCGTGACGGGCACGGACTTCAGCGGCAGCAACGGCGTCATCCACGTGATCGACACCGTCCTGATGCCGCCGACTGCCGACGGCACGAACATGTAAGCCAGGCGATCTCGCTTGCAGAGGCCGGGTGTGCACGTCACGCCCGGCCTTTTTTGCGTTTGCCTGTAACGGTACTGTCGGGGTGCGGAACGGGCCGGGGCTGCGTCCTTTGGCCGCGCTAAACCCCATCTATGTCCATGGCGGAAAGCCCTGTGTATCTCGTGCTCGGTGCTACCGGCGGCATCGGCAGCGCCCTCGTGCAGCGCCTCCACGCGCGTGGTGCGCGCCTGGCGCTCGCCGCACGTACAACCGAGCCCCTCGAAGCACTGGCACAGCGCACAGGGGCGCTCGCCCTCCCGCTCGACGCCACCGACGCCGACGCCGTGCAGCAGGCCGTGCAGCAGGCCGTGGAGACCTACGGACGGCTCGACGGCGCAGCCAACCTGGTGGGCAGCATCGTGCTCAAGCCCGCCCACCTCACCACCCCCGCCGAGTTCGACGAGACGCTCGCGCTCAACCTCAAGTCAGCCTTTTACCTGGTGCGCGCGGGGGCACGCGCCATGATGAAGGAAGGCGGCAGCATCGTGCTGATGTCGTCCGCCGTGGCGCGCACGGGGCTGGTAAACCACGAGGCCATTGCAGCGGCCAAGGCGGGCGTGATCGGGCTGACGCAGTCGGCGGCGGCCACGTACGCCGGGCGCGGCGTGCGCGTCAACTGTGTGGCTCCGGGACTGGTAGAGACGCCCCTGGCTGCGCGCCTGCTGGCCTCCGAGGCCAGCCGCCAGCAGTCCGAGGCGATGCACGCGCTGGGCCGCATCGGGCAGCCCGGCGACGTGGCCGAGGCTGTGGACTGGCTGCTCGACAGCGCGCGCAGTTCGTGGGTGACGGGCCAGACCATCGGTGTGGACGGCGGCCTGGGCACCCTGCGGCCCCGCTGAAGCCCACTGCCAGAGCCGGGTGCCCTTTTTCGTTCCGAGATCGTGAGACGAGAGGGACGGCGAAACGGTGGGTGCCCGGCTACCTTCGATCATTCTCACCAGACTCCCGATGCCATGCAGCTCGGCATGATTGGCCTGGGCAAGATGGGCCTCAACATGGCCCGACGCCTTCTTCTGGGCGGCCACACCGTCACCGGCTTCGACCTCTCGCCCGACAACGTGGCGGAACTCCGCGGCGCGGGCGGCGAAGGGGCCGACGCCCTCGAAACACTTGTTGGCAGTCTGGACGCGCCGAGAGCCGCGTGGGTGATGGTGCCCGCCGGCCCCGCCACCGAGAGCGTTATCAATAAGCTGGCCGCCCTCCTCAATCCAGGCGACACCATCATCGACGGCGGCAACACGCGCTACACCGACACCGTCCGGCGGGCTGCCGCCCTGGCCGAGCAGGGCATTCACCTGGTGGACGTGGGCACGAGCGGCGGCATCTGGGGCCTGAAAGAAGGGTACAGCATGATGGTGGGCGGCGCGGACGAGGCCGTGGCGCGCCTGCGCCCCCTCTTCGAAACCCTGGCCCCGGCGGCAGATCAAGGCTGGGGCCACGTGGGGCCGAGCGGCGCGGGGCACTTTGCCAAAATGGTGCACAACGGCATCGAGTACGGCATGATGCAGGCCTTTGCCGAGGGCTTCCACATCATGGAAGCCAAAAAGGAGTTTGACTTTGACCTGCACCAGGTGGCCGAAATCTGGCGGTCGGGCTCGGTCGTGCGCTCGTGGCTGCTCGACCTGTGCAGCCGCGCCCTCGAACACAACCCCGACC
>CBDUBO010000072.1:0-8471 GCA_965365405.1 uncultured Rhodothermales bacterium
TCTCGCCCGTGATCAGGCCGGCCTCGCGGAGCACCTTGAGGTGCTGCGAAACCGTTGACTGGGCGAGCGGAAGCACCTCCACGATCTCACCGCAGAGGCACGTCTGCCGCTCGGCGAGCACGCGGAGGATGGCGATGCGGGCGGGGTGGCTGAGCGCCCTGGCCCACGCCGCGAGTTCGAGGTCGGAGGTGGAAATCGAAAGCTCTTGCATGATCATCGTCAATCGTAGATACACGATAATGCTTAATCCACCTCTTGTCAAGTCCCCCGCACGGCTTAGATTGACCGTCAAAATCAGTACCGGCGATGCGCTTCTTGCTCTTACTCTCGCTCGTGATCGCCCTGCCTGCCCAGGCGCAGGACTGGCTCGAAAAGGCGCAGGCCGACGTGGACACACTCACCGCGCCGCGCCTGTCCGGGCGCGGCTACACCGATGGCGGCGCCGGCCGGGCCGCCGATTTTCTGGTGCGCCGTTTCGAGGAAATCGGCCTCCAGCCTTTCGATGACGGCTTCCGGCAGCCCTTCACCTTCGAGGCTGACCTGGTCACTGCCCCTCCCCTGCTCGCCCTCGACGGCGACACGATCCTGCTGGCGCGCACCTATCTGCCCTACCCCTCCACGGGCAGCGGCGAGGGGGCAGACGTGCGCATGGTGGACGTGGGGCACGGCCTCGTGCTCGCGCCGCTCGGCGTCAACGCCTACGCCGACATAGACGCCGAGGGGGCCGTCGTGCTCGTCTCGGAAGAACCGCCGGACAGCCTGCGCGCGCTGGCTGACCTGCCCCCCGTGGCGCTCTCGCGCGAGTTCCGCATTCAGATCGCGCACGCTGCCGGAGCACAGGCGGTGATCTTTCTGGACGACGCGCCGCTCTACGGGCTCGCCGGCTTCGACGCGCCGCTACCCACGTTTGTCGTGCAACGCGGCGCGTGGCCGGGCGCTGACCGCGTGAGCTACGCCGCGCAGGCCGAGCACAACGCCCGCGTCGAGGCCGACAACGTGCTGGGCCTGGTGCGCGGTACCACGTCGCCGGACACATTCCTCGTCGTCACGGCGCACTACGACGGCCTCGGCGCGCTCGGGCCCGACCTGTACTTTCCGGGCGCCAACGACAACGCTTCGGGCGTAGCCATGCTCTTGTCGCTCGCCGAGGCCATAGCAGCCGAGCCGTTGCGCTACAGCGTCGTCTTTGCCGCGCTCGCGGGGGAGGAGTTGGGCCTCAACGGGGCGCGGCACCTGGCCGAACACCCCCCCTTCCCGCTCAGCCACGTTCGCTTCCTGCTCAACTTCGACATGGTGGCTTCGGCAGAGGACGGCCTGCTCGTCATTGCCGGTACCGACTACGCCGACGAATACGCCCTTCTGACGGCGCTCAACACGGCGCAGGGCGGCGGTGCCCTTTACGCCCGCGCCAACCGCCCCAACTCCGACCACTACCCGTTTACCGAGAAGGGCGTGCGCGCCTTCTACCTGCTCACCAAGGACGGCCGGCAGCCCTACCACAGCCCGCAGGACGAAGCGCGGACGCTGGAATGGGACGACTTCACCCGCGCCCGCACCCTCGCCACCGCCCTGCTGCGGGCGCTGTAGCCGGACAGAACCCTCCGAGGCTTCAACAGGCCTCGGAGGGTTTACTACGCGCGTCACATGGCGGGCTCCAGGCGGAGCGATGCACCGTCGCCTGTGGGCGTGTCGGGGTCGAGGGTGAACTCCGGATAGGCCACCAGCCCGTGCTCGTGCACGTCCATGCCGATGTGCTGCGCCTCATCCTCCATGCGCAGCCCGAACACTTTGTCTATCAGCTTAAAGGCGAGGTACGAGGTGGGAAAAGCCCACAGAAACGCCGCCGCTACGCCCAGCGCCTGCACACCCAGTTGGGCCACGCTGAATCCTTCGACGTTGAACAGCGCCACGGCCAGCGTGCCCCACGCCCCACACACGCCGTGCACGGCGATGGCCCCCACGGCGTCGTCCACCCATCGCTCGATCAGTTCGGCGGCATAGACCACGAGCACACCGGCAACGAGGCCCGTCACGATGGCAAAGCCGGGCGTCATGGCATTGCAGCCTGCCGTGATGCCCACGAGTCCGGCCAGCACGCCGTTGAGCGTCATGGGCACGTCGGGCTTGCCGCTGCGCAGCCACGTGAGCGCCATCGCACCGACGGCACCGGCGGCAGCCGCCAGAAACGTGTTGGCGGCGATAAGGGCGATGGAGCTGTCACCCGTCGTCGTCGAACCGGCGTTGAAGCCGAACCATCCGAACCACAGGATGAACACGCCGAGCCCGAAGTAGGGCAGGCTGTGCCCCCGGATGGGGCGCGGCTTGCCGCCTACGTACTTGCCCACGCGCGGCCCCACCACGAGCACGCCCGCAAGGGCCGCCCACCCGCCGACGGAATGGACGACCGTCGAACCGGCGAAGTCGAGAAAGCCGAGCCCTTCGAGCCAGCCGCCGCCGTTGAGCAGGCTGCCCCACGCCCACGACCCGAACACGGGGTAGATGAGCGCCGTGACGACGACGCTGAAGACGAGGTAGCCCGAAAACTTGGTGCGCTCGGCTACGGCCCCGGACACGATGGTGGCCGCCGTGGCGGCGAATACGGCCTGGAAGAAGAAAAAGGCATAGGCCCACGCCTCACCGTAGCCGTCGGGCATCGTCAGGCCGTCCAGCAAGAAGCCGGTCGTACCGAAGAGTCCGCCCAGCGCGGGCGCACCGAACATCAGCCCGAAGCCGACGACGAAGAACACGAGCGCGCCAGAGGCGGCGTCCATGAAGTTCTTCATGATGATGTTGGCCACGTTCTTGGCCCGCGTCAGCCCGGCCTCGACCATCGCAAAGCCGGCCTGCATAAAGAACACGAGCGCGGCGGCCAGAATCGTCCAGACGTAGTTGAGATTGATCTGGAGCGCGGCCACGTCGGCGGCGGTGGCATCGGGGGCAGCGGGCACGCTCTGCGCCACCACGGCGGGCGCACAGCACGCCGCGATCCAGAAAAGCGCGATGAGGGTACGTTTGGTCATGGAAGTGTGGGGTTGTCGTGATCAGAAGCCGATGCCGATGCCGCCGTAGAACACGGTGGGCCGGGCGTACACGTCTCGGTAGGCGCGGTCCAGGCTTACCTGAAGCGCGACGAGCGGGCTGACGGTGAGCGAGCCAGCCTCGAAAGCCGTCGCCAGCGAAAGCGTGGCGTGCGCCAGCGCGGTCTTGTCGAGCAGATAGCCGCTGTCGAGGGCGAGCCGTGCCCCTGCCGTGACGCTGTGCGCGCCCACGGGCAGGCCGTGGCTCACCCCCGCTTCGGCATACAGCCCCCGCAGCGCGTTCTCGTCCGTCCGGTCGAAGTCGTACACGACGTAGAGGCTGGGTGCGAGCGGAGCCGACAGGCCGAGGCCGAGGGCAACCTCCTGGGTGGGCGAGAGCGATAGATCGTCGCTGCCGTCGGCATCTGTCGTGGGGATGGGGAACGTGTAGTACGTGTAGGTGAGCGTGGCCGCGAGCCTTTCCGTCTGCACGCCGTAGCCCGCGAACACGTCCGCCTCGTTGAAGGCAAACTTGCGCCCCGTAGAAGTGGTAGAGGCCGCCGGATCAATGTTGCCGAAAAAGCCGGCGAAGAAACCGTTGTAAGCAGCCTGTACGGTGGGCTGCATCACGAAGCCGGAGGAGAAGAGGGCGCCGCGAAACACGTAGGGGCTGCCATAGTAGAGCGCGCTGCTCACTTTTACCTGGGCCTGAATGGCTGCGGGCACCGTGCAGAGCAGCGCCGCACACGCTGCCGCGCGCCGTAGCGAAAGGGTTCTCATACCTCAAAAGGGTTGGTGGAGTGATCCCGGGCAGCACGGGCCGCGAACTGGATCCTACCCCAGCGGCCCGGCTGCCCTTTCGGTTTAATAAAACTCCGCCACAAAGCACGATCAACCCCTTTAATAAATGAAAGCCCTTCCAGTGCCTAATTATTTTTAGCAATCCAAAGCACACACCTGGAATACGTCGGTTCTCGCGCTCTCGCACCGACGCGCGCCAGCAAGCAAACGCGGCGCTTGCCCCCGGCAGACCCCATAGGGACGTGCCGTGGCACGTCCCTATGGGCCACACGGCACGTTTTATCCGCGTCCCTTCAGGCCGCCTGCGCTGCCACTTGGGCGAGGTGCGCGTGCACGGCCCGCGCCGCGTCGCGCCCCTCACGGATGGCCCAGACGACGAGCGACTGCCCCCGCCGGCAGTCTCCGGCGGCAAACACGCCGGGCACGCTGGTGGCATGACTGCCAGCCGCCGCGTAGGTGCCCCGCTCGGTCAGGCTCACGCCCAGCGCCTCGGCCACGGCGGTTTCCGGCCCCAGAAAGCCCGCCGAAATCAGTACCAGGTCGGCGGGCCAGCGGCACTCGCTGTGGGCGACTGGCGCAAACCGGCCGTCGCGCCACACCACGTCCGCCGTTTCCACCGCGCCCACGTGGCCGGACGGGCCTTCGACGAAAGCGTTCGTCTGGAGCGCGAACGCGCGTGGGTCGCGCCCGAAGCGCGCCTCGGCTTCGGCATGGCCGTAGTCCACGCGAAAAACGCGCGGCCACTGCGGCCACGGGTTCGAGGCGGCGCGCGTGGTGGGCGGACGCTCCAGCAGTTCGAAGTTGACGACGCTTTTGCACCCCTGCCGCAGCGCCGTGGCGATGCAATCCGTGCCCGTGTCCCCGCCCCCGATTACGACGACGTGTTTGTCTCTGGCATCGAATGCCAGGGCGTGCGCGGCGTCGAGTACGCCCTGCGTACTGCTGGTGAGGTAGGGCACGGCGAAGTGGATGCCGCCCAGGTGGCGGCCCGGCAGCGCCAGGTCGCGCGGGCGCGTGGCCCCGGTGCACAGCACGACGGCGTCGTGGCAAGCCCGCAGTTCCGCCGCGCCCATGCGCGCTCCGCCCACCTCCACGCCCGTCACGAAACAGACGCCCTCGGCTTCCATCTGCGCCACGCGCCGCGCCACAACGCCCTTGTCCAGCTTCATCTGCGGGATGCCGTACACGAGCAGCCCGCCGATGCGGTCGGCGCGCTCGTACACGGTCACCGCGTGCCCGGCGCGGCGAAGCTGCTGCGCGGCGGCCAGCCCGGCGGGTCCACTGCCCACGATGCCGACCGAGAAGCCCGTCTCCTGCGCGGGTGGCTGCGGACTGATCCAGCCTTCGTCCCATCCCCGGTCCGCAATGCTGTTTTCGATGTTTTTGATGGTGACGGGGTGATTCTCCAGGTTGAGCACGCACGCGCCCTCGCACGGGGCCGGGCAAACGCGGCCCGTGAACTCGGGGAAATTGTTGGTGCGGTGCAAGCGTTCGAGAGCCTCCCGCCAGCGGTCGTGGTACACGAGGTCGTTCCACTCCGGCACGAGGTTGCCGAGCGGACAGCCGCTGCTGCTCTGGCAGAAGGGCACGCCGCAGTCCATACACCGCGCGCCCTGTGTGCGCAGTGCGCCGGGATCGGACGGCAGGTAGATCTCGTCGTAATCGGCCAGCCGGGCACGCGGGTCGCGGCGATCGGCGGCGCGGCGCGGGTATTCGCGGAAACCGGTTGGCTTGCCCATGGCGTGTTCAGGTCTGGAGGGAAACGTCGGCGGCGGGGCGGCGGGCGGCGAGCACCGCGCGGTAGTCGCGCGGCATGATGCGCGCAAAGTGGCGCAGCGCGTCCGGCCACGCGGCCAGCAGCGCAGCGGCCAGCGCCGAGCCCGTGAGGGCGGCGTGCCGGCGCAGCAGGTAGCGAAGCGCCCGCACGTCGTCGGCGTCGGCGATGGGCTCCACATCCACCGTGTCCATGTTGACGCGGGCGGCGGCCCCGCCGTCGGGACAGAACAGGTAGCCCACGCCACCGCTCATGCCCGCCGCCACGTTGCGCCCGGTGGGGCCGAGAATCGCCACCCGCCCGCCCGTCATGTATTCGAGGGCATGGTCGCCCGCGCCCTCGGCCACCGCCCACGCCCCGGAGTTGCGCACGGCAAAGCGCTCGGCCACCTGCCCGCAGAAGTACGCCTCGCCGCCGGTCGCGCCGTAGAGCAGCACATTGCCCGCGATGAGGGCTTCTTCGGCGCGGAACAGGCTGCCCGCCGGGGGCCGCAGCGCCAGCACTCCGCCCGACAGCCCCTTGCCTACATAGTCGTTGGCTTCGCCTTCCAGGTAGAACGTGAGGCCGCGCGCCAGAAACGCGCCGAAGCTCTGCCCCGCAGCGCCCCGGAACTGGACGGTGATGGTATCCGGCGGCAGTCCTTCCGCACCGGCGTGCCGGGCCACGTGCCCACTCAGCATCGTCCCCACGGCCCGGTCGAGGTTGGTGATGGGCACGTCGAGCGCAACGGCTTCGCCCTTTTCGAGCGCCGGACGCGCCGCTTCGATGAGCCGGGCGTCGAGGACGGTTTCCAGCCCGAAGCCGGGGTGCCGATGAAACGAAAGAACTTCTTCCTCGGCCACACGCGGCACGCCGGGCAGGCGCTCGCGCCGGGGCACGGCCAGCAGCGGCGATAGGTCGAGGCCGTGCGCTTTCCAGTGCGCCACGGCGTCTGTGGCGTCCAGCCTTTCCACCCGGCCCACCATCTCCGCCACCGTCCGAAAGCCCAGTTCGGCCATCAGCCCGCGCAGCTCCTCGGCCACCAGGAAGAGGTAGTTGACGACGTGTTCGGGCTGCCCCGAAAAACGCGTCCGCAGCTCAGCGTCCTGCGTGGCGATGCCCACCGGGCACGTATTGAGGTGGCATTTTCGCATCATCAGGCAACCCATCGAGATGAGCGGAGCCGTCGAGAAGCCGAACTCCTCGGCGCCCAGCAGCGCGGCTACGGCCACGTCGCGGCCCGTGCGCAGGCCGCCGTCGGTCTGGAGCACCACGCGCCCGCGCAGACCGTTGCGCACGAGCGTCTGCTGCGCTTCGGCCAGCCCCAGCTCCCACGGCAGCCCGGCGTGCTTGATGCTCGTCAGCGGCGAAGCGCCCGTGCCGCCGCTGTCGCCCGACACGAGGATGTGCTCGGCCCCGCCCTTGGCCACGCCCGCCGCCACCGTGCCCACGCCCACTTCCGAGACGAGCTTGACCGAGATGCGCGCCTGCGGGTTGGCGTTTTTGAGGTCGAAGATGAGCTGCTTGAGGTCTTCGATGGAGTAGATGTCGTGGTGCGGCGGCGGCGAGATGAGGCCGACGCCCGGCGTCGCGTGCCGCATGCGCGCGATGAGGCCGTCGACTTTGTGGCCGGGCAGCTCGCCGCCCTCGCCCGGCTTGGCCCCCTGCGCCATCTTGATCTGGATCTCGTCGGCGCTGGTGAGATACCCGATGGTGACGCCGAAGCGCCCCGAGGCCACCTGCTTGATGGCCGACCGCCGCGAGTCGCCGCCTTCGAGCGGCACGGCCCGCGCCGGGTCCTCTCCGCCCTCACCCGTGTTGCTCTTGCCGCCGATGCGGTTCATGGCGACGGCAAGCGTTTCGTGCGCCTCGGGCGAGAGCGAGCCCAGGCTCATCGCGCCCGTCACGAAGCGGCGGACGATGGCGGCGGCGGGCTCGACTTCTTCCAGCGGCACGGGCGTGCCCGCCCGGAAGCGGAACAGGCCGCGCAGCGTGCGCCGCTCCCGCGCCTCGTCGTTGAGGCGTTCGGCGTAGGCGTGGTACGCCTGGGGATCGCCGGCGCGGGCGGCTTGCTGAAGCGCGGCGATGGTTTCAGGACTCCACGCCCGTTCGCCCGCGCCTTCGCGCCAGTGGAAACGCCCGTTCGAGGGCAGCTCGGGCACGGCGTCGGCAGGTCCGTAGGCGGCATCGTGGCGGCTCACGGCTTCCCTGAGCAGCCCGTCGAAGCGATGCCCCCCCAGCCGACTGGCTGTGCCCGGCAGGCACTTCGCTACCACGTCCGCGCCCAGGCCGAGGGCTTCGAACACCTGCGCGCCGCGGTACGAGGCCAGCGTCGAGATGCCCATCTTACCCATCACCTTGAGGATGCCTTTGCCGGTCGCCTTGCGGTAGGCCTCGGCCACACTCTCGCGTGTGGGGAAGCGCTCGTCGGGCAGGTGCCGGTCGCGGCGGGCGGCGTCGAGCGCTTCGAGGGCGAGGTACGGGTGGATGGCGTCGGCTCCGTAGCCGAGCAGGCAGCAGAGCTGGTGCACGGTGCGCGCCTCGCCCGTCTCGGCGGCCAGCAGCACCTGCGGGCGCAGCCCACAGCGGCTCAGGTGGCTGTGCACGGCGCCCACGGCCAGCAGCATGGGCACAGGCACACGCGCCCGCCCGGCGGCGCGGTCGCTCAGCACGAGCACGCCTGCGCCCCTGGCAGCAGCTTCTTCCGCCTCGCGGCACAGCGCGTCGATGGCCCTTTCGAGCGCGTTTTCTGACCTGTCGGCGGCGGCACGGGCAAAGGTGGCGTCGAGCGGGGCGGCGTGCCAGGGCGTGCCGCGCAGCCCGGCCAGCCGCGCCATTTCGCCCTCCGTCAGCATGGGATGCGGCAGGTGGAGGCGGCGGGTGCTTTCGGGCGTCTCGCG